>DATHKS010000572.1:0-5005 GCA_035488975.1 Chitinophagaceae bacterium
ATTCATTTTTAAAAGCAGGCTGCGCACCGAGAACTCCGGGGTCTGCAGCTTTGCCGTGGCTTCTTCATATATCTTCTTCGCCGTGTCGGGATTCAGGATATCCTCGATGCCGAAGTATCGTTGCAGTTCCAGGTGCGTCCAATGATAAAGCGGATTGCGCAATGTGTAGGGCACGGTCTCCGACCATTTCTTGAATTTCTCGAAATCGGGCTTGCTTCCCGTACAATAACCCTCCTCTGCGCCATTCGTGCGCATGGCCCTCCACTTGTAATGATCACCGTACAGCCAGGCCTGTGTCAGGTTTTCAAATCTGGTATCCTCCGCAATCTGCTGCGGCGGCAAGTGACAATGGTAATCGATGATCGGCATGTCCTTTGCAAACTCGTGGTACAACCGCTGGGCCGTCCGGGTCTTTAGCAAGAAATTCTCGTCTAAAAATTGTTTCATACAATCAGGTTATAAAATGTATAACTCCCCCTCATTCCCTCGCCTCTGATTCTCTTTATAATGATACGCCTCTCTTCCAGGGAATGAAGTCATCCTGGTTCAGTTGCACAGCTTTGGGAGTCACCGTCCCGCTTGCAGCCCTTATGCAATACTCGAGTATTTCCTCTCCCATTTCCTCGATCGTCTTCTCACCCTCGATGATCGGTCCCGTATCGATATCTATAATATCTCCCATCCGCTTTGCAAGCGAAGAGTTGGTCGAGATTTTTATCGTCGGGCACACTGGATTCCCGGTGGGAGTTCCCAGTCCAGTGGTAAAAAGAATGAGTGTTGCTCCGCTCGCTGCCTTGCCGGTCGTCGCCTCCACATCGTTTCCAGGTGTGCAAACGAGACTCAGGCCGGCCTTGGTAGCAGGTTCCGTATAGTCCAACACGTCTTCCACGGGAGATGTCCCTCCTTTTTTCGCTGCGCCGGTGCTCTTTATCGCATCGGTGATCAGTCCATCCCTGATATTTCCCGGTGAAGGGTTCATATGAAATCCCGAACCCACCCTATGCGCCTCTTCATTATAGGTCGTCATAAGATAAATAAATTTCTTCGCTGCCGTTTCATCCCGTGTGCGGTCGATCAGTTCCTGCTCCGCACCGCACAGTTCGGGAAACTCCGCCAGCAGTATCTTCCCACCGAGTGCAACCACCAGGTCACTGCAGTATCCTACGGCAGGGTTTGCCGAGATGCCGCTGAAGCCATCACTGCCGCCGCACTTAACACCAATCACAAGTTTATCCAATCCAGCAGACGCCCGTTCGATTTTATTTATTTCAACGAGGCCCAGGAAAGTGGCCCGAATCGCTTCCGTGATCAACTGCTCCTCGCTTTGCGATTGCTGTTGCTCGAATACATGTAGCGGCTTCGCAAAGCCGGGGTTTCTCTTTTTTATCTCCTCCAGCAATTGAGCCGTCTGCAGGTTCTGGCATCCAAGACTAAGCACCGTTACTCCTGCCACATTCGGATGATCGGCATAGGCGGCGAGTAATTTGCCCAGCGTTATTGAATCCTGGCGCGTACCGCCACAGCCGCCCTGGTGGTTCAGAAACTTGATACCGTCGACATTCTTGAAGACCCTGTTCGTATTGACCACCGACTCCCTTATATCGAGATCGGCAGTACTGATATCCTCGCCCTTCTTATATAGTTCCAGCAGGCGATGCGTTCGTTGTTTGTATTTATCCGTGACGGCATATCCCAATTCATTATGTAAGGCTTCGCGAATCACATCGAGGTTGCGGTTCTCGCAAAATACGGTGGGTATGAACAGCCAGTAGTTGGCGGTCCCTACTCTCCCATCGCCTCTATGGTATCCCTCGAATGTCCGGCTGGCGAATTTCCTGACGTCGGGCGCCTTCCAGTGATAATGAAACGGGCGGTAAGCATATGGATCAGCGGCATGACGGGTGTTCTCCGTGCTCATGCGGCTGCCACGCTTGACATTTACCTGTGTCTTCCCGACGAGTACTCCATACATAATGATCTTTTCCCCGGCATTCATATCCTGCAGGAAGAATTTATGTTTGGCTGGAATATTCTCCGTGAGAAGATACTCTTCTTTGTCGTATGCTATTCTTTCGCCCTTCACAAGATCCTGCAACGCGACCAGGACATTATCCCCCTTGTGAACTTTCAAAACCTTGTGCTTCATCTTATGCGATTGTCTTTTGGAGTTCCATCTTTCCGATGCCGGATAAGACGCCCTCCTTTTCCAATAATTGCAACTTTTCCATCACTGCTTTCGGGAAGCCCTCGAGCGCCGTGAGGTCCGTTTCCCAAAGTTCCGCATCCGACAGAATGCTGTTAACGAGGTATTCAATATCATCCTTAGCCCACAGCTCCGCGAAACGGGCAGCGTGTTCATCCTGTACAAGGTATTTTTTATTGCCTGATTTTCCATAATAATCGCCATCCGGGGACAATGTACATTTCATGAACAACAGAAAACCGGCAAACCCCATCGCCATGTGTTCGGGGGCCTTTTTATTCTTCGCGTAATGCCTCACTAACAAAGGTATATTTCTCAGCCGCATTTTCGACGTAAAATTAACTGTGATACTGAGCCATCGATGCTCCATGAACGGATTACGAAAACGATCCATTACTGAATTGGCAAATGCACAGGCTTCATTGTATGAAACCGTGTCGCCATCCATGGCAGATGCGATCTCCAGCATCATCAACCTCCTTATGAAGGCCGACATGTCCTCGTCGCTCATTGTCTCCCTGACCGTGTCGAAGCCCGCAAGAAAGGCAAGGCCGCTCGAAAAGGTATGGGTACCATTCAGGAGACGAAGCTTCAACTCCCTGAATTTCTCAATGGCTGGAGTAACGATGATGCCTTCGTCGGTGCGACTGAACGAGAGAACCCGATTGACCTTCTCATGCGCCGATTCGATGGCCCAGAACCTGAAGCTCTCTGCCATTACCACCAGTTCGTCCTGGTAGCCTAATTTTTCCTCCAACCGCTTATGTTCGGACAGAGGTAATTTTCCCGGCACAATACGATCCACGAGTGAATTACAAAAATGATTGGATGTGTCGAGCCAATGAATAAAATCCTTCTCCAGGTTATTCTTCTCTGCAAGGCTAAATACTATGGATTTAAGCATCGAGCCATTGTCGCTTATCAATTCTGTAGGAACGATGACCATACCACTCTCCGTGCTGCCATTAAAAACCTTATAGCGTTCGTAGAGGAGCGCGAGCAGTTTGCCGGGGAAGGAAGAGGGTGGGCTGTCAAGTATATTATCATCCGTTAGCACGATACCTATCTCGGTCGTATTTGAAATGATCAGCTGGATAGTAGGATTGTGCGCACAAAGAAGGATCGTGCTCCAATCCTCCGCAGCTGCAAGCACCCGGCTGATGGAACTATTGATTATCGTCTCGTCCGTCTTATTATTATTATCGATCCCCCTCACACAAAGAGTGTACAGGCCATCCTGGCGTTTAAATGAATCCGTATCGCCGGCAGCGGTGGATTTTATTACCACTATCCGACCATTGAAGATTCCCTGCCGGTTCGCCTTATCGATAAAATAATCCGGCAGGCCACGCAGAAGAACTCCTGTACCGAACTGGATGACACGCTCGGGTAGATCAAATACTCCTTCCGGCGGAATGATCAATCCTGCTGACGGCTGAATATATCGTATCGTTTCTTTTGATAATTGCATGATCACTGTTTTCCCGTTTCTGCGGGAGCCCATTTGTTATTGAATACCCAGGCCGTTGTTATATCGCGTGCATTCAAGCTTCCGGGAAGATTGTCAGCATACCAACTATAATCATTACCGCCCTGGCGATGGCAATTGAAATAATACACACGGTGACCCCACCTTATCGTATTGGTTGTTGGAACACGGTAAATAGCGGAATCCTTCATATTATTTGCAAAGACACAATTGACGAGGAAGAACTGAGCATCGCGATGATAGCGGCCCAGCAGGAAGCTATCGATGCCAGTGAAATGGCAGTTCACCAACACGGTCTTCGAGTCCTGGTTGGCGGATCCATCGTGCCAGATGGCGGCAGGCCCGTTGTGGGTAATAAATGTACAGTTCTCGGCCCAGGCCCAGCCACGCGGACAATAGAAATCAACGCCACCTTCCATTGTACAGTCCTTGAAGTACCACATCCCGTTCTCTACTTCCCATGGACTTACCGTATCACCGCCGAATGAACGAAACAGGCAGTCGATGGCCTTCAATTTTGTTGCATTCATTGTCCGTAATGCCATCTGGTGTCCATTCCTTGCAATCTTCTTCTGACGGGCCGCCGAGGTATCGGCCGCACAGGGAATGACTGTTCCCTCTGTATGATCGAAGCCATAACTGTTTGTTAGTGTCAGTTTTTTCAATGTGATATCGTTGGCGCCAATATTAAGCGTGGCCACTCCCCAATCGTCGGTGTGACCACAGCGCCATTCATCCCGTGCAATTGCAGCCGTGATAATGGTCTTCGACCTGTCTTCGCCTTCGAAGATGATATTGCTCTTCTCTATATACAATTTCTCACGGTAGATTCCTTTCCTTATGTAAATGATCCTCGCTACCGACGACGAATCGGCGAGGCTATTGATAGCGCCCTGTATGGTCTTGTAGTCACCATGGCCGGACTGATCCACTATTGTCTTGTGTGCAGCACCAGGCGCCGGCTTCTGTGCGTGAACAAATGCCGTTATCGCACAGCAGAAAAAGAAGAAATATGGAATCTTTCTATTCACTTTCAGTACAACGTTTATTTTTTTGCCTGTTGTAGCAGCCAGGTGACAAGCTCGGCTGCCGCGGCATAATTTTCAAAACTCGAAGGCAATTGTTTCTTTCCATCGAGGTATTCATTATAGATCCAGGGATCACCGACGGCGAAGACGATACCCTTCCCGTACTTCGCAGTGGCCATTATTACGTCGCCCTCCTTGGTGATCAATGCCCTGGCCGGCGATTTTACCGTCAACACACTTATTTCCTTCAGGTACATCTTCCTTCCCTGTTTGAATATGGGCTGG
>DATHKS010000573.1:0-9327 GCA_035488975.1 Chitinophagaceae bacterium
TACCCTTCACGAAGTCGCTTATCATGTTTCCCACGAGGACGTCAGGATCATCGAACGAAAGACGGGCATGAGCCAGGAAGTTCATTAATTCTTCAGTTTATAAGTGTAGCCGCTCTCCGGCAGTCATTTCACATTTTTATCCAGCCATTCATTGACAACCTGCATGGCAACCGGCGAGAATGTTTCCTCCAGGTCTCCATATTCCTGCAACGTGCACTTTATACAGGTCTGGAAGAGGTGGTTGAGGCCGGGTATGGTCCTGACCATATAAGTCTTGACCTTGCTTTTCCTGAGCGCATTTTCGATCCCGGCGAGATTGGATGCCGGGATCACCTGCAGGTCCTTTTCCCCGTTTATGGCAAGAACCTTACCGGTGAGCCTTTCCAGGTACGGTGCGGGATCGAATGAAAGGAAATACCTGAACCATTTCCCCGAGAATCCTCTTACCAGCCGGTTTGCCAGGTCGGGGATCGCCGCCTCGGAACCAAAGCCCAATTCGCTTAAAAGGGCGGTATCGGTGGCTGCCCTCCACTGGTTGATGATTTCCATGCTCTTCGCCTTGGCGGCGGTGGTATCCGGTGCGGCCACTATGCCCTTCATCAGTGCGGTGTACAGGGGAATATAAGCGTCTATAGCCTTCTGGCTGATGTTGACGGTGCGAAGTATGGCCGCATTCTGTTCAGCCATCAGCTGGAAGATCCTGACGCCCGGACCGGCCAGGAGCACCACAAAGGAGACATCCTTGCGATTGGAGGCAACCATTGGCGCTATCATGCCACCCTCGCTATGCCCGATCAGGCCTATCTTTTTCTTGTCCACCTCTGGTCTCGTGAGCAAATAATCCAGGCTCGTGTTCACGTCATCGGCGAAGTCGGCACTCGTGGCATCCGCGAAGACACCCGTGCTTTTGCCAACCCCGCGGTCGTCTACCCGCAGGACAATGATCCCGTTTCGGCTGAGGCCATCCGCCAATACGGCAAAGAATTTATGACCCAGTATCTCCTCGTCCCTGTTCTGCGCTCCGCTGCCCGTGATCAGTACCACAGCCGGGAAGACGCCCTTTCCAGGTGGCAGGGTGATGGTGGCGCCGTAGTGCAGGGACTTGTCCTTGTTGTCATATTCGATATCCTCGCTCTTGTACGGGAAGGGAGGCTTCGGCGCCTGTGCCGGCTTGCGTTCGGTGGCATGCGCCACCTTGCGGAGAACCAGTGGGAAGGGTGTGCCTTGTGTGTACACGCCCTCCAGGAGGGAATCCCCGGTCAGCCTGCCGGCGAAACTGGCCTTGAGCGCCTTCAGGAAGACGGTTATGCTGTCCCTGGTCGCGAAAGTGGAGTCGCATTTTATGCCGTAGGCGCTCTGGTCCGGGCTGTCCATGGTAGTGACCAGGGTGCCGGAGCCGGGATCGGCGACATGAAAAACGAGGCGCAGCTCGATCCCCACGTTCAGTTTTCCTTCCCAGGTGCCGATAAATTGGCTATTGGCCTGGCAATGGCCATGGATGCAGGCGGACAATGACAGCAATAAGAGTATAGCTTTCATATCAATGTTTTGATAATTGTTTCTGGTTGCGGTAAAGCACATAGGAATAGAGGATTGGAATGACCACGATCAGCGTCATGAAGGAAAAAAAGACCACGATTGCGGCGGTAGGTTTCAGGAACAGGCAAATGATGGCGAGGAAGATGCCGCCGCCGAACCAGAGTTTGCCCGCCAGGGCATGGGTCTTTCGCCAATTGTCCTCGTTCTCCAGCGTCCAGGGGACACGGATGCCTGCAAAATAGTTGGGTTTCAGGTTGGGCAGGTAGTTTCCGATGAAGGCGAAGAACAGGCCTAAGGCTGCCAGCATGATGCTCATGCTGAATTTTATGTTCCCATGGGAGCTACTATAGATGATCATGCACAGAACGACTGACAGGAACAAGGAGCTGGCAAAGGCTATGCGGTAGAGACGCGACTTATTCTCGGCCGCATATTTTTTCGGATCGATGCGGTATATGTTCGTGAGGATGAGATATACAACGGCATTCATGACGATGAGCAGGGTGGCTGTGATGAGGAGTTCATTGCGGGTGCCCATCCGGTCGGATTCGCCCTTAAGATCGAAATGAAGCGCTACTTTTTCCGGCAGGCGGTTCCACATGAGGGCCAGGTAGGCGGCAGGGATAAGGATAATGGGCCAAACGGCCTTTCTTAATATGTTATCCATGATTATTTCTTTTTTATTTTGAATTGAAGGAACCATTTCATGATCTCATCCACCACAGTAGTGTTAAGAGAATAATAAACATACTGGCCTTCCTTCTCTGCGGTGACGAGTTTCGCCTGTTTCAGGAGGTCGAGATGGTGGGATATGCTGGGGAAGGACATGCTGAAGCGATCCGCTATCTCCCCTGCGGTCAGGTCCTTTTCATGAAGCATTTCCAGGATTTCCCGCCGCGTAGCGTCATTTAAAGCTTTGAAAAGGATGTTCATTACAGTTGAATCATTAAATATTTAGACAAATGTCTAATTAATTTTAAAATAAAAAAAATAAAAGCTGTATCACTTATGGGACGGTTGGTTATAAATGGTCGAAAACAATGGATGTGCGGTTGATGAAGCGGAACAGCTGTTAACTGTGTTTAACAGAGGCTTCCATTGATCCTAATTTGCTTGACCTGACCTGTAACCTGGGATACTTTTGCTACGTCTTACTAACCAAATAGACAGTTTTTAAAAAATCAAACCTTAACCTTTAAATAATTACGATTATGAAAAAGATGATTCTCACACTGGCAATAGCAATAAGCAGCTTAGCTGTATTTGCCGGGGAAGTAAATGTAAGTTCAACAGTATTGAGATCTTTCAGCACAGATTTCACCGATGCAAAGGAAGTAAAGTGGACTGAAGCCAATGATTATTTCAAAGCAAGCTTCGTGCTGAACGATCAGCATGTTACCGCTTACTACAGCATTGATGGAGTATTATTCGGAACAACGCGTAATATCTCCTCGCTCGACCTGCCTCTTAGCCTGCAGGCGAATCTTAAGAAAGAATACAGTGGGTATTGGATCTCCGATCTTTTCGAAGTATCGGGTACAGAAGGAACTCAATATTTCATCACATTGGAGCAGGCCGATAAGAAAGTGATCCTGCGTTCCGATAATTCCAGCAAATGGAGCACGTTCAAGAAATTGGCGAAAGCCTGAACTGGCAGTTAGTTTTGGTGTGTGGTAAACAAACCCCGGGCTCCATCCCCGGAACCGGGGTTTTACTCTCACCCCTTTTTTTGATTCAACCTTATTCAAGTATAGTCCTGAAAATTCTTTCCCACAAGATCAACGATCATTAACCTTAAACCTTAGATTATGAAAAAGTTTTTATTGATCCTGCCATTGCTGGCAGTGACATTCTTCAGCTTTGCCAAAACTCCCGGTACAGAACCGATGATAGAGCAGGCATTCAACAAACAATTCGCCGGCGCCCAGGATATCAGATGGACAAAGGTCGAGGGAGATTACCGCAAGGTCTCTTTCGTATGGAACGGCCACCGCACTGAGGCGTTTTTCAATGGGGATGCTGAATTGGTCGGATCTGCCCGAATGATATTCTTCGAGCAACTGCCAATGTCTGTTGCACGCGGCATCAAGAAAAATTTCCCCAGGGGCACTACCCTTCAAATTGCAGAGATCTTCATCGACGATGTTACCACTTATAATATGGTGATCGAGCAGGGCGATAAGAAATTCGTTGTCCGTTTCGATGAATATGGGCAGGTGATTGAGAAGAAAAAAGTAAAGTAGACCTAATTTGGTAATTTGATAATTTGGCAATTTGATAATGCCTTGTAAACAGAAACCCTCCGGCTCGATAGCGGAGGGTTTCTGTTTTGATCATTGTCAAATTACCAAATTACCAAATTACCAAATTGTCAAATTGTTTTCTCATTTTTGCCGCTCTACCCGCAGACGTCTCCCCATTTTGGGATCTGAAGGCGGTTGTTCAAACGCTCCAAGATGAAAAAAGGTCCTGTATCGCAATTCATAGAACATCACTACCGCCACTTTAACGCCGCCGCATTGATGGATGCCGCGAAAGGGTACGAAATCCATTTACTCGAAGGAGGAAAAATGCTCGTTTCACTTGCAGGAGCGATGAGCACAGCCGAATTGGGTATTTCCCTGGCGGAAATGATACGCCAGGATAAGATTGCAATAATTAGTTGTACCGGTGCCAACCTCGAGGAGGATGTTATGAACCTCGTCGCGCATTCTCATTATAAGCGGGTGCCTCACTACCGCGACCTTACGCCACAGGACGAATGGGACCTGTTGGAAAATCATTTCAATCGTGTCACCGATACTTGCATCCCTGAGGAAGAAGCCTTCCGCCGCCTGCAGAAACACCTGGTCAAGCAATGGAAAGACGCGGAGGCGAAGGGAGAACGTTATTTTCCCCACGAATTTTTATACAGGACAGTCCTCAGTGGCGAATTGGAACAATACTACGAGATCGATCCGAAGGACAGTTGGATAGTAGCCGCCGCAAAAAAGAATATCCCGATCGTTGTTCCCGGATGGGAAGACAGCACCACGGGAAATATCTTTGCGAGTTATGTGATCAAAGGCGAGTTGAAGGCCTCCACTGTAAAAAGTGGGATCGAATATATGGTCTGGCTAACGGAATGGTATCGCGCGAACTCATCCGGAAAGGGTGTAGGCTTCTTCCAGGTGGGGGGCGGTATTGCCGGTGATTTTCCAATATGTGTTGTGCCGATGATGTACCAGGACCTGGAATGGCATGATGTTCCCTTCTGGAGTTATTTTGCACAGGTCAGCGATTCAACAACTTCATTCGGCTCGTATTCCGGTGCCGTACCCAACGAGAAGATCACCTGGGGTAAATTAGATATTCATACGCCAAAGTTTATTGTAGAAAGCGATGCTACGATCGTGGTGCCATTGATCTTTGCGTGGGTATTGGGATGGTAGCCTCCGTGCCGCGCCTTCTTTTTCGTCAGAGCCGCAGTGACACCTATGGGGGATTTGGGAAATAAGACAAAACTATATCTGTTGAATCATTGGCAAAGACTGTATTAATTTAGGTGTGGTCTCCAAATGATGCAATCGGGGTTTGGCAAGTTGTATCTTGAAATTTGATCTTGCAAGATGGGATATTTCCATTGTTGATATATTGGGTGATTAATTAGATTATGACCGATGTAGTCTTGCCAAATTCTCCGTTTTTTTCCTTTTTTTTCCGGTGATTTTCTCTTGGCTTCGCGAATCTGGCAAACGATATTTGTCTAAGGTCAATGATCATTTTTAGTATCCATTTTACGTAGGTGGATGCGGTAGAAATAGCTGAACGGTCTCGAGGGATTGCTATGGGCAGGGTTGCCTTTTGTCAAATAGATACTTTTGACGAGGCACAACTATGTTATTGCATGATAAAGCACCTCAAAAAAAGGCGGTGGCGGCGGGGGAGGGCAAGGGGCGAGGGAGGGCCCCGCGACGCAAGCCACTTACTATGAATAAATGTCAAAGGCCTCTAAGAAATATTCCAGCCCCTCAATCTAACATTATCGATCCTGCCCTCGAAAAATTAAATCTTAACTATCAAGGTAAAACTCACTTAACAAGCTCCTTCCTGATCCTGTTTGCTTCAGTTGCATGCCCGAACCCCGCTATCATCAGGTACACGATCACTGCTTTTATCAACCATCCCATCAATGCCGCCTGCGCGCCAAGGAGTACTATGCTATAGATCCAGACGGCCAGCACAACGATGGCCGTGAGTATCATCGACACCAGCGGCTGCTTTGCAACCAGGAAGCCCAGCCCAACTATCAGGGCCGGTATGATCATGATGACAAGCATTGTTTGTAACGTGATCAGGTTAGCCATAGCCAGGCCGAGCAGATCGCTTACGAATATCACGGCGGCAATCGCGAAAAGAGACTTCCTGCTTTTCCTGATCATTATCTCGTAAATCTCTGTTTGCGTTGATTGATAACTATCGAAAAGGTCCGAAACGGGTTCGGTAGAAGAAGTTTGTTCGTTGGTGATCATATCCTAGAAATTATTTTTGGCTGCATCCTGCAATTCCTTCGCCTGTTTCAACGGCAGGATGAGGTTTATCAGCAATATGGTCTTTATGATGGCCCCGCTCAGGAGACCCTTCATTACACCGGTACTGCCTTCCGCCATTCCATTCACAACTACCACCAGGATGATATAGGCGATGAATGCGAGCAGGCCGATCATTACCGCCGTGTACGGCTTCTTTTTGGTCCAAAAGCCAAGACCAACGAAGACCCCCGAGATCACGACGGCGATGATGAATATCGTCAGGTCGAACTGGCCATCTTTCAGCATAGGTATCATTTCGCCAATGAACAGAAGCGCCCCGGCGATGAAGAGCGCATTTCTCGCCTTCCTGACCGCCAGCCTGTTCATTTCCAGGTTTTGTTGCTGAAGCTCATTCGCATAGTCTGCGATCACATCTGTTTGGGGGTCCGGGGTGTTGGATGACATGGAAGCGTTTTGGTTTGAAATAATAAAGGCAGCCCGGGGTCGGACTGCCTTTTAAAAATAGGGCTATTTCCTTAGAATCCTTTCGGCTTGTCGAGTTTGAGGTCCCTCTTCATCATCTCGTCGCGGTTTGCCATTTCCCACGCAGTATAAAACACAAGCTGTCCTCTCTTTGCCATGAGTTTGTAGTTGATCTTATCCGGTGTATCAGTCGGACGGTGGTAATCTGCATGCACACCATTGAAATAAAAAATGACGGGAACGCCTTTCTGGGCAAAATTGTAGTGATCGCTGCGGTAGTAGAACCTGTTCTTATCATTGGGATCATTGTACTTCCTGTCGAGTTTCAACTTGGTATTCTTTGCATTGATCTCGTCGGTGATAGGGGCGAGATCCGTACTTAGTTTATCATCGCCGATGACATAAACGTAGTTGGTGGAGTCCTTATCCTTCAGGTATTCCTCGCCGATCCGGCCAATCATATCGATGTTCAGATCAACGGAGGTCTTTTCAAGAGGAAATACAGGATGATTCGAATAGTATTCGGAACCCCATAATCCCTTCTCTTCGCCGCTTACGGTCATGAAGACAATCGTCCTTCTCGGTCCTTTGCCGGCAGCCTTTGCCTTGGCAAATGCTTCGGCCAGTTCGAGCACACCGGTAGTGCCGCTTCCATCGTCATCGGCGCCATAGTACACAGTGCTATCGCCTCTTTTACCTAAGTGATCGTAGTGTGCGGTGATCATCACATACTCATCCTTCTTATCCGTTCCTTCTATCATGCCCAGTACATCAGAGGCGCTCGACATGGATGTAGTCTTCGTATAACCAAGATCGATGTCTGCCTTGTAGATCGCCGAGGCCAACGGCGCTGTCTTCATCTTTTCCAGGATCCCTTTGCCCTGCTCACCGATGATCTTCTCCACTACTCCCTCCGAAACGGAGAAGGTCTGGGGATAGATAACGGAGGAATAACCATTGAGACTATAGGCAGAAGTCAAGCTAAATGATTTCCGTGGATAATTCGCATACACGAAGATGACGGCAACGGCGCCTTTTTCCTGGGCCTTCCTGAGTTTGGCAAACACACCGGCCGGCGAGGCAAAACCCGGTACCGATGGCTTATAGTTTGGAGGCGAGCCATCCAATACGAGGACGAGCCTTCCCTTCACGTCAATGTCCTTATATGAATCGATATCCCCATCGACTATACCGTAACCTACGAAGGCGACCTCGGAAAATTTCAATTCCGCCTGGTGATCGATGTTGGTGTTCGGCTGAAAATCCTTGTTGAGTTCGTATGCAACGTCATTTACTTTAAATGTCGCGCTTGTCATCGAGTCCTTGTATAAAGGATAACGGAGACGATAGGTTCCATTGTTACCTGGCAACAGGCCTAAGGACTTGAAATGATCTTCAATGTAGTTGGCGGCTTTCTCGAGGCCGGGTGAAGGTGTATCGCGCCCTTCCATTTCCTTGCTTGCAATGATGTAGAGGTGGTGTTTCATGTCCTCCGCCGTAATGCTGGCGGCGAATGAGCCTGGTGAATTTTTTTTCTGTGCCGTGGCGAAAAGGCATAGGCCTAGTGAGACCGGCAGCAATAATTTTCTCATGTGTATTGTTGGGTTTAAAATAAACTCAAACTTAGAGAAAATACTGCGGGCTGATAAAGTCTTTTGATGAATGGTCGGAAATTCAGGTGCAGGCGATCTTGCTTACCCTGCTGGCGTGACGGCCACCTTCGAATTGCGTGCCGATAAATGTATTTACCATCTTCTCGGCATCTCCTTCACGTACGAAACGGGCGGGGATGCAAATGATATTGGCATCGTTGTGCTGTCGTACCAATTTCGCTATCTCTTCGCCCCAGCAGATAGCGGCGCGGATCGACTGATGTTTATTGGCTGTAATGGCGACCCCATTGGCGGTGCCACAGATGAGGATACCGAAAGCACACTCCCCGTTCGCAACGGCGTCCGCAACCGGGTGGGCGAAGTCAGGATAATCTACCGAGTCCTTTGAATAGGTGCCGAAATCTTTGAAAGCGAGACCTTTTCCCTCGAGAAAAGAGATGAGGTCTTCCTTGTATTCGAACCCCGCGTGGTCACTGCCGATCGCAACCGGAAGGGACAGGTCAAAAGGTGATTTCATATGTAGCCATTGAGAGACTAAAGGTAGAGTTTTCCGATGAATAGATGGCCCTGAATCGTGAACGGCGTATACGAGCTGAGGGGAACTTATGAGTCGTCAATCGTGAATGGCGTATTCGAGCTGAGCTGAGGGTAACTTCTTAGTCGTAAATCGTAAAGAGGTGAACCTGCCGACCGGTAAGTTCACCTCTTTACGATTAATGAGTTCTCTTCAATTCGAATACGCCATTCACGATTCACGTTTCACGACTAGAAGAGCCACTATCAGCTCGATTAGCTCCAGTCTTCGGCTTCTTTCTTCTTCTGTCTCTTATTGATGCGCGTAGCTACTATGATGCTTGCCTCGAATAAAAGGTATAATGGTATCGCCACAATGGTAAGACTAAACGGATCCGTGGATGGCGTAATGATGGCCGCGGCGATGACAATAAGTACGAAGGCATGGCGGCGATATTTCTTGAGAAAGGCAGCAGTAACGATGCCGATCTTCGCCAGTACCATTACCAATAGCGGCATCTGGAACAATACGCCGATGCCGACGGTAGTATAGATCAGGTTCTCGAGATAATCCGAAAATGTGGGTTTGATCTCGATCAGCGGACTCAGCGAATAGGAGAAATAGAAATTCACCATAAATGGCGTAAGGATGTAATAACCGAATGCAA
>DATHKS010000574.1:0-7305 GCA_035488975.1 Chitinophagaceae bacterium
GATGATGTGACACCCAATATCAGGCAGATCCGGTCCCTCCCGCTTTCGGCCAGGTTTTCCGGTTATGGGTTGCAGACGGTGGAGGTGCGTGGAGAGGTGTTGATCAATAAGGACAACTTTAAAAAATATAATCAGCAGATAACGGAGCAAGGCTACGCACCATTGGCGAACCCACGCAATGCGGCCTCGGGAACGCTTCGCATCAAGGATCCCCAGGAGGTAGCCAGGCGGAAGCTCGAAGCCTTCATCTATCATGTGAGCTACTACACGCTTACGCCCGGAAAGAAGATACCGGCGGCAATGACCACGCACTCGGGTTCATTGAAGATGCTATGGGATCTCGGCTTCCGCAGTCCAAAGGAGGAGATGAAGGTGTTCGATGGCATTGAAAAAGTAATAGCCTATTGCAACGAGTTCGAACAGAAAAGAGATGACCTGCCATACGAGATCGATGGAATGGTGATCAAGATAAATGATTTTGCCTTGCAGGACCAGCTGGGAATGACCTCGCACCATCCGCGCTGGGCCATCGCCTATAAATTCAAGGCAAGGCAGGGCACAAGTCAATTGCTGAACGTGGAATTCCAGGTAGGCAGAACGGGTTCGATCACGCCGGTCGCCAAGATCCAACCGGTACCGATAGGCGGGGTCACCGTCGGTTCCATTTCCCTCTTCAATGAAGACGTGATCCAGGAGAAAGACCTTCTCATCGGGGATACGGTTCTCGTGGAGCGGGCCGGCGATGTGATCCCATACATTGTAAAATCGATGGCAGAGCTGAGGACGGGCAAGGAGAAGAAGATCGTTTTCCCAAAGAACTGCCCCGTCTGCAACAGTAAACTCTTCAAGGAAGAGGAAGAGGCGGTCTGGCGCTGTATCAATATTGAGTGCCCGGCGCAGGTGGTGGAGAAGATCATTCACTTCAGCAGCAAGGATGCGATGGATATCCGCGGCTTCGGGGAAGCCAACGTCCGCAAGTTCTATGAACTCGGGTTGCTGAAAGATATTCCCGGCATCTATACACTCGACTTTACCAGGATCGGTACACTGGAAGGCTTCGGTGAAAGATCGATCGAGAAGCTACAGGCCGCCATTGATGGCTCGAGGGAACAGCCGCTGCACCGCCTGATCTTCGGATTGGGTATCCGCTTCGTGGGTGAAACTACCGCGAAGACGCTGGCGCATGCGGTGGACCATCTCACTGATTTCAAAAAATTCTCGCTGGAGGACCTGAAGAATCTAGAGGATGTAGGACCGAAAGTGGCGGGAAGCATTCTTCATTTCTTCAGCACTAAAAGCAATCTCCAGATGTTGGAAGAGCTTGAAAGGCTCGGTCTTCAATTGAAGAATACCAAACGGGACCATGGCAATAGCGGCGGTACGCTCGAAGGCCAGACCTTCCTCTTTACCGGTACCCTGCCCACGCTGAAGAGAAGCGACGCCGAGGCCATGGCGGAGGCACTGGGCGGCAAACTCCTGTCGGGAGTGAGTACAAAATTAAACTACCTGGTAGTGGGAGAAGATGCGGGCAGTAAACTGGAGAAGGCGAAGAAGATAAATACGGTGAAGATCCTCTCCGAGGCAGAATTTCTCAGGCTCATAAATAAATAAACAATGCTACAAGCGGCGACGGTCAATTTCTTGAAGTCACTCAGGAAGAATAACAATAAAGTATGGTTCGAGGCGAATCGCAGAAAATATGAAGAGGCGAGGGCCGACTTCACACAGTTCATCCAGCGCGTGATCGACCTGCATGGTAAGAACGATGCTTCGGTCAATCATCTCACGGCGAAGGAATGTCTATTTCGCATCAACCGCGATGTTCGTTTTGCGAAGGATAAATCTCCTTACAAGACGAACTTCGGCGCAAGCATCAATAAGAGCGGGCGGCAATCCTTGTCATCTGCCGGCTATTACTTCAGCCTACACCCCGGTGAGAGTTTCGCGGGTGGTGGTATATGGATGCCTCCGGCTCCCGACCTCCGCAAGGTGAGGCAGGAGATCGATTATAACTTCGATGATTTCAAAAAGATAATCGGATCCAAAAAATTCAAGTCGATCTATGGCGATCTCGCGGACGATCCGGAATACAAGCTCGTGCGGCTGCCGAAGGGCTATGAGCCGGGAAACCGGGCTGCCGAGTACCTGAAATTGAAAAGTTACATCGCCAGCATGATGATAAAGGACGTGGACCTGACGTCCAAAAATCTCGTGAAGGAGACCGTGGCGGCCTTTTCTGCGCTTCAGCCGCTGATCATTTTCATCAACCAGAGTATCCAGGATTAGGATTGTCATAAAATGGCAATCTGGATCAGCACGTTCCCCGTGTCGCCCCAGCATGTACTGGCGTGGCCTGACGTCCGTTTTCAAAACCTTAACATTAAATTCTTTTTATTTCAATGTTTAAACATTAATTTTACATCACTAAACTAAAAATATTATGGCAACATGGTTAATAGACCCCACCCATTCCGAGGTTGGGTTTAAAGTAAAACACCTGGTAGTTTCTACCGCTTCTGGAAAATTCACCTCTTTTGAAGGCAAGATCGAAGCAGAAAAAGACGATTTTAGCGATGCGAAGATTTCATTCTCTGCAGACATCAACAGTATTCACACCGGCAATGAACAGCGCGATGGGCACCTTAAATCTCCTGACTTCTTCGATGCAGAAAAGTTTGGCAAGCTGACTTTCGTTTCAACCAAGGTCGAATCAATTGGTGGTCCCGAGTACCAGGTTACCGGCGACCTAACGATCAAGGATGTAACTGAGAAGATTGTTCTTAATGTTGAGTTCGGCGGCTTGGAGAAGAGTCCTTATGGGCATACGGTAGCCGGATTTGAAGTGACCACGAAGATCGATCGCCAGAAATATGGTCTTACCTGGAACGCTATAACAGAGGCGGGTGGATTGGTAGTTGGCAACGATGTAAAGGTTATCGCTAACATAGAATTGATCAAGCAGTAAAATAATACTTCCAGTGAAAGGCCCCAAAGACAGGATTGTCCTTGGGGCCTTTCAATTTGGTTTTTTGCCCACAGATTATTTTAAAAAAGTCAGAAACATATCTTCGAAATCTGTGGGACTAAACCAACAATCCCTTATCCAACAGATACTCCGCGATCTGCACCGCATTCGTAGCCGCACCCTTGCGGAGATTGTCGCTCACAACCCATAAGTTCAATGTATTGGGCTGGCTCTCGTCGCGCCTGATCCTTCCGACAAACACATCGTCTTTTTCATGTGCATCCTTCGGCATCGGGTAGAGCTGGTTTGCAATATCGTCCACCACCACAACGCCCGGCGCACCCGCAAGCACCTTAGCTATATCGCTCAATTCGTACTCGGTGCCGAACTCCACATTCACCGCCTCGCTATGCCCGCCCATCACGGGGATGCGCACGGTAGTCGCAGTGATGCGAAGCGAATCATCCCGCATGATCTTCCTCGTTTCATTCACCATCTTCATCTCTTCCTTCGTGTAGCCGTTGTCGAGAAACACGTCTATCTGAGGTATCGCATTGAGATCGATCGGGTATTTATAGGCCATCTCGCCCTTGATCCCCTTTCTCTCGTTATTCAATTGCTCTACGGCCTTCACGCCTGTCCCGGTGACGCTCTGATAGGTGGAGACCACTACGCGTTTAATGCCATATTTTTTATACAATGGGTTCAATGCAACGACCATTTGAATGGTGGAGCAATTGGGGTTGGCGATGATCTTGTCGCCGGCAGTTAATATATCGGCATTGATCTCAGGCACCACCAGCGGCTTGCTGGGATCCATTCTCCAGGCGGAGGAATTATCTATCACGGTTATGCCCGCTGCCGCGAACTTCGGCGCCCATTCAAGAGACGTACCGCCACCAGCGGAGAATAAGGCAACGGCGGGTTTTGCTGCGATCGCATCGGACATACCGACTACCTTGAACTTCTTTCCCTTGAACGCTACTACCTTTCCAACAGATCTTTCGGACGCCACCGGAATGAGTTCCGTGACCGGAAAATTCCTTTCCGCTAAAACCTGTAACATTTTGGTGCCTACAAGACCCGTGGCTCCTACGACTGCGACTTTCATTTTAATTTCCCCCCGTCTCTGCGCCATGGCAGAGTTTTTTAATTAATAATAATGGTTAAAAAAAAGGCCCTCCGTTAGGAAGGCCTGCTAAGATTTTATATGGTGACATACATAACGCTGCAAACCTCCCTCAGGAATGTTTCTTTGTGCGCTTTGTATGCTTCATAAATGTCATATCGTATACTGCCTTACTTTATTCCTGGCAGTAAAGCAAAAATAGCCTCCCGTTTTATTCACTCCAAATAATTGTTTTTTACCCATACAACCAGGCGGGATCCCAAACTATTTTTAACGCCTATGAAGTTCACCCTGTCTTGTTTTCTTCTTATAGCCGTCTCCCTGCTTTGCCAGGGACAATCACGATTCGATATCGTCATCGATGAGATCATGCCGGATCCATCGCCCACGGTTGGCCTTCCATCGAATGAATGGCTTGAGTTGAAGAATAGAAGTCAGTCGGCCATCAATCTGTTGAACTGGCGCATTGCAGACCTATCCGGTCAAAGCGGACCATTGCCTGGTTATTTATTGAAGCCTGACAGTTTCGTGATCGTTTGCCCGGTAGCTGCCCTCGCTGTGATGAGTGTCTTCGGGCCGGCAATATCCGTTACGGCCTTTCCTTCGCTCGATAACGATGGGGAGACGATCTACTTGCGCTCGCCGGACAACAGGATCATCCACGGCCTGGCCTATTCGGGCTCATGGTATCGCAATGAGCTGAAGAAGCAGGGAGGCTGGAGCCTGGAGATGATCGATACCCGCGAACCCTGCGGAGCTTCAGGCAACTGGAAGGCTAGCGCTGAACCTGCAGGAGGGACTCCCGGAAGAATAAACTCGGCGGATGGAATTAATGGGGATGTCAAGGGACCGCAGCTGGTGAAAGCCTACGCGCGTGACAGCATTACGCTCGCACTTGTATTCGACGAACCGCTCGATAGCCTGACGGCCTCGACTTCTCCGAACTACAATATCGATGGGGGTATGGCGATCCTAAGCAGTCTTCCCATTGCGCCATTGTGGGATGAAGTGGAGCTGAAGTTGGATCATGCGCTCGGGGCGGGCATCATCTATTCCATTACAGCGAAGAATATCCATGATTGTGATGGCAACGCGATCGACGATCATTCCATGATCAGGACAGGATTGCCGGAGGATGCCGGCGAAGGCGATTGGATCATCAATGAAATCCTGTTCGACCCCCGGCCCGACGGCGCCGACTATATCGAGTTTTATAACAACAGTAAAACCATTCTGGATGCCAGCCGCCTGTCCATTGCGAATCGAGCCAGTAGTGGCGTAACAGGTTCAATCCAATTGCTGAGTCAGACGCCTTCCTATGTTTTTCCGGGAGACTACCTCGTGGTCACGGAAGATAAGGATGCGCTCAACAGGAATTACCTGGTGAAGAACGACGCGGCAGTCATTCCCATCTCCTCACTACCATCTTACCCCGATGACGAAGGAGATGTGATCACGTTGAATGCGCAGGGTAGAATTGTGGACGAAGTAAATTACAACAAGAACTGGCATTTCAAGCTACTGGACAACCCGGAAGGCGTCTCGCTCGAGAGGGTGGATCCCGGCGGAGCCTCGCAGAATTCTTCCAACTGGCATTCCGCTGCATCCACGGTGGGATATGGAACACCGGGATACCAAAATTCGCAATCGCGGGATCTGAGCTTCGGCACGGGAAGCATATCCGTGGTGCCGGCCGTTTTCTCGCCAGACAATGATGGAAGAGATGACTTCACATCCATACATTATAAAATGGATGAATCCGGCTATACCGCCAATCTGACCATCTTCGATGCAATGGGGCGGCCCGTGAGGCAATTGGTCCGCAACAATACTTTGAGCAATAGCGGCTATTGGACATGGGATGGCCTCTCCGAAGAGGGGCATGCGCTGCTGGCAGGCATCTATATTATTTTCACGGAAATATTTAACCTGGAGGGGAAGTGCAAACGATTTAAGAATGCGGTGGTGAAAGCAATTTGATAGGGAGCCTCGAAGGAAATGGACCTAACGTGAAACGTCAACCCTCCTACGCTAAGGCTCCGGCCTTGCTCGCCAAAGCTGCGCGCAGGCGATGCGGGCGCGGTCGTGAATACACTCCGATATCAGAATATTCGAATCGATCAGGACAGGATCTTGTTCGATTCGAATATTCTCATTATAGAGTGTTGTATTCACGATTGACGTCTCACGATTCACGCTCCTACACCAATTCAATATCGAAGGACACAAGCTCCCTGAACTGTTGTATTCTCCCATCGATATCCTTCTTCGTGATCTCTTTCAGCCTGGTAGCACCGAATTTTTCTACGCAGAAACTGGCCATCGCCGAACCGACGATGATGGCCGTCTTCATATTTTCGAAACTGATATCCTTTGTCTTCGCCAGGTAACCGATGAAGCCACCGGCAAAAGTATCTCCCGCACCGGTGGGATCGAATACTTCTTCCAGTGGTAATGCCGGTGCAAAGAAGACCTTATCGCCCTGGAACAACAACGCTCCGTGTTCTCCTTTCTTAATGATCAGGTATTTCGGACCCATGGCCATGATGGACTTCGCCGCCTTCACCAGCGAGAACTGGCCGCTGAGTTGCCTCGCTTCGGCGTCGTTCACCATCAGTACATCTACATGCTTCAGCACTTCCTTCAGGTCAGGCATCGCAATTTCCATCCAGAAGTTCATCGTATCCATGACGATCAGCTTCGGACGCTGCTTCATTTGCCCGATCACGCTCAACTGGATAGCAGGAGCGAGATTGCCCAGCATCAGGAATTCCGCTCCCTGGTAGCTATCCGGGATCTTCGGGGCGAAATCAGCAAGCACGTTGAGATCGGTAACTAACGTATCCCTGGTATTCATGTCTTCATGATAGCGCCCGCTCCAGAAAAAAGATTTCTTGTCAGGGACGATCTCGACCGCATCCAATTCCACTCCTCTCCTTTTCAGTTCTTCCATTTCCTCCTTAGGAAAATCG
Organism: Chitinophagaceae bacterium; assembly: GCA_035488975.1. GTDB lineage: Bacteria > Bacteroidota > Bacteroidia > Chitinophagales > Chitinophagaceae > DATHKS01. The sequence goes on from DATHKS010000574.1 coordinate 7,067, forward strand.
TATCCTACAATAGACACCTGTTGCACAGGCTTGATAAAATTTGCCGCAGCATACGCAACATAAGTCGCCGAGCCGCCCACTATCTGATCCGTTTTACCAAAGGGTGTTTCAATCGCATCGAAGGCCATGGTGCCGACAGTAATAAGAGCCATACATTTAAGAAGTTAAGTTATAATAATGACCGTGAATAGCGGGCTGGAGGCGGGTTCGACCCCATTCCCAACCATGGATCCCGGTTG
>DATHKS010000575.1:0-4658 GCA_035488975.1 Chitinophagaceae bacterium
CTTCACCAAGAGCAGGGAAACCATTCAGAAGGCCATAGCAGGATACAAGGAAATAAACCTCCGCGGCATGAAACTTATAAAGCCTGGTGGCTTCCTCGTCACCTCATCCTGCACCAGCCTGGTAGGCCCGGAATTATTTCTTAACACCATCGATGCGGCAGCTAAGGATGCACGCCGCAAGATCAGGCAGGTGGCATTCAATGCTCAATCCTCCGATCACCCTATCGTATGGGGCATGGAGAATACACAATACCTGAAGTTCCTGATCATACAGGTAGAATAAAATTATGGCGGGATTGTATTAACGGGAGACCTGGAATTTACCAGTGTCGATCACTTTGCCGGTATTATCGGTAAGGTGATAGATATACATACCACGGTTGAAATCCGTGACGGGAAGATTTGTTTTTTCATTCACGTTCTGTGTTTCGGCTACTTTTTTACCGAGCATGTTAAACACAGAAATAGTAAGACCCTTCTGGAAACTTTTCTGAATGTCGAACGTCACATAAGAAGTGGCGGGGTTGGGATACAATTTGAGCACCTTCACGGATCCTCCATCTGGTAAGGTGGGTAGAGGGTTACGTGATTCCTGCGAACTTGCCTGGATGGTCGTTAACAGTATAAAGGATAGTATGGGTACAATGAGTTTCAACGAAACAAATTTACTTTTATTTTCCAATAATATACCGTTTTTAGCATATGTGCAACGTATTTGCCGCAAAAATTTGAATCGATTGATTTTCAAATAATTGAAAAAGAAAATACTTGTATTTTACGTATTTTTTAACGGAGGGAACTGAGGCATTTATTCACCAAATCGTAGTCTGGCTCCTCACTGGCGTTTTCCAGCACCTCCGCATACCTCACAATCCCTTCCCTGTCTATCACAAAAGCGGATCTCTTTGAGACTCCCTTCATACCCAGGTTCCAGGTGTCATAAAGGGTTCCATAACTGGTGGAGACTTCCTTATTAAAATCGCTCAAAAGCGGAAAATTATAGGATTGAAGCTCCTTGAACTTCGCCAGGGTGTACACCGAGTCTACGGATATCCCAAAGACCTTTGCATCCGCATTGCTATACCTGCCGATATTATCCCTTACCATGCAAAGTTCCTTTGTACAAACGCTGGTGAAGGCCTGTGGATAGAAAAGAAGGAGGACCTTGCTGCCCCTGAGCCCGGAGAGCGTCACTTTGTTCTTATCGGAATCGTATAGACTAAAGTCTGGGGCCGGCTGACCGATCTCTATTTTCATTCAATGAATTTTTATAAAATTAATCAGTACTGCAGAGAAATGAAAATATCCCTCAGATCCAAGCGAAGCATGTTGATCAGAACCTTGGGCATCTTACTGCATTTACAGTCGAGTTATTTCGATCAAGGAAACCAATATACGATAAAGACAACTCGAAGCCGCCGCGTCCGAGACTCGCCGTATTGAGCGTGGAGATATTTACATCATAGCTGAATGAAAAGGAGAACCCGGAGTGGTCGATCTTGATCACAGGGATAATGGCATCTTTCCAACGGAGAAATGCTCCGCCATGAATAGTGTAATCAGGCTTGTCAATTTCAGGTCCTATCTTAAATCCATACATCGCACCTGCAATGGTCTCCTGGAAATTTTGCTGAACGGAATGATCCGCCTGTATAGTTATGTATGAATACTCGGTGACGCCAAACCTGAACCCTGCCGAGGCCACCCATTTAGGATCGAGTTGAACTGCCGGGTCGCGGAAGAATGAATTCTTCGGCTTGGTGAAGTGATGGTAACCCACCCCCAGGTAGAAGTTATCCTCTGGATCGCTTGATAAATTGGAATTGAAACTGAGGCCGACACTTCCATCGAGATATGTGTAATTGGGGATAGCTGTCGTTTCATCATCGATGCCGCCGCCATATGAACCGTCGGTAATGATCTTACTCCTATCGAAATGGCGGTTTACTACTCCACCCATGAATCCCAGCGACAGATACCTGTTTTGATCGGCGCTGAGTGATTTATGATAATTCAGCATTGGAAGCAAACTCGTCTGTGTAAGCGCGGCAGTACCTGCGCGATCAAATAAAACCTGGCCGCCGATAGTAAGGAAATCATCGAGTTTGCCAACGGGTAACTTATATTCCCCGTTGAGTGAGCCGGTCTTATAGCCATCCGTCACACTGCGCCACTGATCGCGATAGATCATTTGAACACGGAAATCGCCATTGAATAGTCCTGCCAGCGCCGGATTCCGCAACAACGGCGCCTCGAAGAACTGCGAAAAGTGAATATCCTGTCCTTTTACCCTGCCCGGCAGGCAAAGACCCAGTAAAAGAAGAATGACCGTATATTTTATCAGGCGCCTCATCTGTTTATCTTAAAAGGGTTACGTTTCCTTTCACGGGGATCACGGTATTGTTGTCACAAAGAATTTCGATCATGTATATATACACATCCGGGCTTACCGGCTGGCCCTGTAATGTTCCATTCCAACCCTGTGCCGGATCGTTGGCCAGGAAGTCTTTTCTGCTAAATACTGTCTGCCCCCAGCGGTTAAAGACCATCATCGACTTTATCCTGAAGAGACCTGTTCCCCTCGGATAGAAGGTTTCATTCTTCCCATCTCCATTCGGAGAAAATGTATTTGGTATAAAGAAATTTTGATTATTGCAGACAACAACAATGGTCACATCTCCGGAACTCCGGCAGCCGTACCTATCCTCCAATGAAACAGTGTATTTGGTAGTAACCTTGGGTGTGGCATAAGGTACCGGGCAGTCGACGCAATCGAGCCGGTAGGTCGGAGACCAGTTATAGGAAGTTATTGCCCCGGTGTACACCATTGGCATATAAGTGCCACCGCCCGAAATAATGGTTACGGGGTCCTGGGTAGCCACAGCAGTTGGAAGCGGAGCCACATAAATATTCTTTGTGAAGGTATTGCTGCAACCTATCTCATTTGAAGTGACCAGTTTTATTGCATAGTCACCCGGTTGGCTATAGGTGCCGGAAGCATTCTGCGAGGTCGAGGTCTGACCATTGGCGAAATCCCAATTCCATTTGGTCAATGTATCGGCTACTGCAATGGAACCCGTATAGAGTTCTGCAACATTCACGCATATCGTATCCCTTCCCGTTATTGTGGGCACGGGTGTGCGGTACACCAGCACTGTATCCGTGTACGTTTTACTGCAGTTGCTCTGCGTGGTGATATTCAGGTTTACCAGGTACGTACCCGGTTGAGTGAATGAATGCGTCGGGCTCTGATCGCCGGAGGTAGCACCATCCCCGAAATCCCATACGGTTGAAATGATGGGCTCGTTCTTTACGGTGAAGTCGGTAAACTGGACGGTTCCGTTATCACAGAATTCACTCTTATCCATGCCGAACAACGGAAGGGCGCCGAGTACATCTATTCTTGTAGGGCCGGATATATAGGCCTGGCATCCTAACAGGGTATCGTAGATGATGAGGTAAGGATAATTGAAGCCGGGACTGCCATAGAGGTGGGTGAAGCTGATCTGCTGCGAGGAATCGACACCGCCATCTCCGAAATAGAAATAGAATTTGAAACCGGCCGGTATCACCAGGTTGAAATCCACACTGAGTGAATTACAGGCCGTCGTCACCGGGCCGTAGTTGATATGCGAGGTGGAAGGATCGTGTATGGTGACCGAAGACTGCGCCGAATCGATACATCCGCCGTTACCGAGGACATACAATTTCGGAGTGAATGTTCCGTAACTACTATAGAAATAGGTCGGATCGGGAATATAGGATGTGCCACCGTCTCCAAAATCCCAATAGAACCTTGCATGATCCTTTCCTTTGAAGAAAAAGCTTGTGCGTAAAGGAGGACAGATGGTCGTTGTGTCCTGTATATCGAATGCGGCCTTCGGACTCTTGATGTTTATATAGTTAAGCTTGGTCACAGAGTCCTTACAACCTGAAATATCGGTCACTACCAGTTTGACGGTATACAGGGCGTCGCCATTGGGGAATGAATTGGTGGGGTTTTGCAATGTCGATGTATTGCCATCTCCAAAATTCCACAAATAGGTCAGTCCCGCACCCGAGGATGAATCCCGGAATGGCAGGGCGCTGTTGGGACAGTAGAAGGTATCCGCGGCGAAGCCCGCCTTCGGATCGGTGACGAAGAGATCCGCCGGAAGAGAATAACTATCGGTACACCCTGCATTGTCGGTTACTGTAAGGCTTACGGGATATGCACCACCCTGACCGTACACGTGCGTGAATGGCGCAGCAGTGAATGCCTGGGTGGTGCCATCTCCAAAATCGAAGTCCCATTTCGCAATAGTCCCTGCAGGAGTGGAGAGGTCGTTGAAGGTAACAGACTTGTTGAGGCAGGCGCCCGGCGTGGCAGGTGCGAATCCCGCGAGCGGTCCCGTTATTTTTACAAATGCAACCGACACTGGTGAGACGATCACGCAGCCATTGATATCCGTAATGGTCAACTGGACATCATGGGTTCCCACCGTACTATAGCTCAGATCGAGGGTGGCGGTGGACCCACCTGCAGCCGCGCCATCTACGGTCCATGCATAGGTTTGCACATTTGCCGGATTAGCCGTCGCGGATATGCGGACCAGCTCGTTCTTGCAGAAACTGGGTTTGGTGATGGTGAAGCCGGCCGCTTCTCTAACGAGCCGCAC
>DATHKS010000576.1:0-3743 GCA_035488975.1 Chitinophagaceae bacterium
CAATTAGCCAATTTGGTAATTTGGCAATGTGCCAATTGTGCGTGCTATGAGAAATCCCTTGTGTTCCTTGTGTGCTTTCCTTTGTGCTCTTTGTGGTTCAATTCCTGCGAAGGAAATAAAAAAGTAGAATCTTAATCGAGTTTTTTAACGACCAATCTCGCAGAATTAACAGCCAGCACCACATCACTCAACCCCATCACCAGCGCCCCGAAGGCGGGAGTCAGGAATCCGAGTGCGGCCACCGGTATTGCAACAATATTATAGGCGAAGGCCCAGAAGAGATTTTGTTGAATGGTGCGGAAGGTATGTTTACCCAAGCCGAGCGCCATCGGCAGATTCTTCAGGCCATTATTCATCAACACCACCTGCGCCGTTTGCATCGCAAGCTGCGAGGCATCGCTCATCGATATTCCAATGGTGGCCTGTGCCAAAGCGGGTGCATCGTTGATGCCATCGCCGACCATTACCGTCGGCGCCAGCGCACTCAGCTCCTTGATCGTCGAGAGCTTTTGCTGCGGCGATTGTTCGGCCAATACTTCATCGATTCCCAATTGCGCACCCAGTTGTTCTGTCCTGGCGCGCCGGTCGCCACTCAACAGGAAGGTCTTTATCTTTCTCGCATGCAGGAAGTCGATGACCTGTTTTGCCTCGGGCCGGATCTCATCCTTCACATCTATCCAACCCAGGAGCCGGTCGTTATGGGTGATATAAATATTATGCGTATCGTCTGTGGTCAGTGTAGAGGCGATCTTATATGAACCCGCCTGGTACACATTTCCTTCCTTATCCGTCGCCTTCATCCCCTGTCCTTTTATCTCTTCGATGGATTTCCAGCGTATATCGTTTTTCGTCTTCCATTCCGAGGAAATGCTTTTGGCGATGGGATGAGTGGAATATTTTTCAAGCGAGAATACGAGTTGTTTGAAGGACGCTTCATCCATTGCACCCGCATCGGTGAGGAGCCATTGACTGATGATAAAATTGCCTGTTGTCAGCGTGCCGGTCTTATCGAAGACCACCTGCGTGATATTCTTGAATAGCTCCAGGCTTGTGGCATTCCTGAACAATATCCCGCTGCGTGCTCCGCGACCGAGTCCAACGGCAATGGCGGCGGGCGTAGCAAGGCCCATGGCACATGGGCATGCAATGACCAGCACGGCGATGCTTCGCATAAGTGCAGGAGTAAAATCATGCAGGATGATCCAGTTGATGACGAGTGTGACAACCGCGATGCCCAATACGACGGGCACGAAGATGGCGCTGATCTTATCCGCCAGTTGCTGTACGGGTGGTTTCTCTCCCTGTGCCCGCTTCACCAGGTTGATGATCCCCGAGAGGACCGTATCGTTGCCGGCTGCGGTAACATAGGCCTTGAGTGTCCCATTGGACACGATGCTGCCACCGATGAGCATATCCTTTGGCGCCTTGCTCACGGGAATGCTTTCTCCTGTGATGATGGCTTCGTTTACCTCCGCGTCTCCCCAGAGTATCTTGCAATCCGCCGGGACCTGTTCGCCGGTACGGATCAATACCAGGTCGCCGGTCCTTAGCTGGTCGCTCTCTACCGGGAAGACCTGTTCCTGGTGTTGATCATCGTATGCGATCATATTCGCCATCACCTTCTGTGAACGTGCGAGTTTGGTTAAGGCCCGCTGAGTGGATTGAATAGAGGCGTCCTCCATGTAATTCCCGAGGAATACGAGAGTGATGACGGTGGCTGTTGTCTCGTAAAACATATAATTCGCAGCCTGCCCGGTCAGCGTGCCATACAGGCTATACACGAACGAGGCGGTGGCGCCTACGGCAATGAGGACATTCATGTTCGGCATCCCGTTTCGCAGGCTCTTCCAGGCGCTTTTCCCGAAGAAGTCCATGCCTACAATATAAACAGGAAGCACGAGTACGAGTTGGGTCCACGGATTCATCAGCCAATGAAAATGGACGCCCGGTATCATGTTGAGCATGAGGACGGCGGTAAAAGGAAGGCAGAACCAGAAGCGCCGGAGGTGAGAGGACAATAATTTTTTCCGGGGTTGGGTAAGCTGCAGCTTTGAATCGACGACCCTATAGCCCAGGTCGCCAATGCCGGCGGCCAGGTCTTCCTGCTTAATGTCCTCGGTGCTGGTGAACCCGACATCCCCGGTGGCAAAATTGACCTTTACTTCCCGGAGGCCTTTCTTCTCGAGGTATCTCCGGATCGTGAGGGCACAATTCGAACAATCCATTCCATCTACTTTCCATTCTATTTTGTCCATGAAAAAAACAATTTGACGACCTGCCTGCATCGCCTGTGCGGCTTTGGCGAGCAAGGCCGAAGTTTTAGGGCAGGCAGGATTAATAACGTATCTGCGACTGATTGGTTTGATAATTCCATTCTGCCAAAACATTCACCGCTACAGCAAATTTACAAACGCGATTGCAGTGGTTGGAGAATGAGGGATGTTATCTTGGCAACAACGTTGCTAATTGCTTTCTCCTAATTCAATACAGGAACCACTAAGACACGAAGGCACAAAGGAACACAAAGGACTTCGCATGTCACGCACAATTAGCACACCTGCCTGCATCGCCTGCGCGCGGGCTTTGACGAGCAAGGCCGAAGATTCAGCACGGCAGGTTATCAAATTATCAAATTCCTTTCCTGTATTCCTTTGTGCCTCTTTGTGCCCTTTGTGTCTTTGTGGTTCAAAATCTCCAAATTGGACTATAAATTTGCGCATGGAAATCATTTTCTCCCTGGATGAGATCGGCCAGGCAGCAAGAACCTTTTGGGAAATGACACGCGGCTCTGCCGTATTTGCCTTCCATGGCGATATGGGTGTGGGAAAGACGACATTCATCCATGCCCTCTGCGATGCCCGGGGTGTAGAAGATGTGGTGGGCAGTCCTACATTCTCCATCATCAATGAGTACATATTTCATGAAAATGGAACGGTGAGGAAGATCTTCCATATCGATCTCTACCGGCTGAGGGACGAGGAAGAAGCTATGCAGGCCGGCGTGGAAGACTGCCTGTACAGCGATCATATATCCCTGGTAGAATGGCCGGATAGAGCACCGGGAATTTTCCCCGATAATACCCTTCATGTCTCCATATCGCTCGTAGATTCAGGTCATAGAAGGCTCATAATAGGAAGGAATTAAGTATTTTTGGCGACAGCCGAATCAATGGCTGTCCTTCCAACTAAATGAGCCAGCAAAAACCCAGGATAAGCACTTCCTTCAGCTATGAGACTTTGGAGGAAACGCTCGACATCAAGCCAAAGGTAGAAGGCATGATGATCGGGATACCGAAGGAGATCGCTTTCCAGGAGAACCGGATAGCTCTTACGCCGGATGCTGTGAGCGTGCTCATCAGCAACGTGCACCAGGTGGTGATAGAACACAATGCCGGCGACGCCTCCCATTTTCGCGACAGGGATTATAGCGAGGCCGGTGCGAAGATCGTTTACGAAAGAGCGGAGGTCTTCAAGGCGCCGATACTCGTGAAGAGTGCGCCGGTGATCGAGGAGGACCTTCCTTTGCTTCAGCAGAACCAGGTGATCATTTCGCCCATACATCTATCCGTCATGAAGGCCGAGATACTCGAGCGCATGATGGAGAAGAGGGTAACCGCCATTTCATTCGAGAATCTCAAGGATGATAGCGATTCCTACCCGATCGTGCGTAGCATGAGTGAGATAGCGGGCAGCGCGGTGATGCTCATTGCGGCACAATATCTCAGTTCGGCCAATCATGGTAAG
>DATHKS010000577.1:0-5698 GCA_035488975.1 Chitinophagaceae bacterium
ATTGGCTAATTATCAAATTATCAAATTGTCTAGGCATGATATTAGTAATAAGACCCTAAATGTTTTAATATCAATGAAGGAAGACCGGAGAAAATCACAATCCAAGGACCTCTTTGAGATACTTCCACAGGCAATAGTTCAGTTCAAGAAGAATATTATCGATCCATTCTTCACGGATCTAAGGAATAAGAACTCAGATGAAAGCCTTCCTTTGAGGGCGGAGATATTTACCGAAGAACAACTGGAACAACATGCGAAGATCCTTGCGCGGCGCCATACGCTGATCTCGAAGCAGCCTTCTGAACAACTACTGAAGCGGCTGGCGGAGAACGAAGGCATTCTCCTGGAAGTGCATTCCGTTCTCACCGATGCCGTAAAACAAAACAACCGGATCGTACCGGCAGCCGAATGGCTTCTCGACAATTTCTATCTCATCGAGGAGCAGATCTACACCGCGAAAAAGCACTTACCGAAAGGATATTCCAAGGGCCTGCCTCAACTGGCAAAGGGCGTTTCTGCCGGGTTACCACGGGTTTATGACATAGCTGTGGAAATTATTTCCCATAGTGACGGGCATGTCAACCTGAAAAGCCTGACCGGCTTCGTGAATGCCTACCAGGAGATCAATATCCTGAAGCTCGGCGAATTATGGGCCATTCCCATCATGCTCCGCCTGGCCTTACTCGAAAATCTACGCCGGCTCTCGATACAGATCTACATCGATATCACCAACAAGAACCTCGCCGATGGATGGGCTACCCAGCTCATAAAGGTGGCCGAGGAAGATCCGAAGAACCTCGTTCTCGTTATCGCAGACATGGCCAGGTCGAAGCCGCCGATGGTTAGCTCCTTTGTTGCGGAACTGACCCGCCGCCTCCAGGAAAAAGGCAATTCGCTCGTACTCGTCACCAGCTGGCTTGAACAGACCCTATCCGAGAATGGCTTCACGAGTACTGACCTGATACAGCAGGAGAATCAGAAACAGGCCGCCGACCAGGTATCGATCAGCAATAGCATCAGTAGTCTCCGCTTCCTGAGCACTACCGACTGGCGTGAATTCGTCGAGATGACGAGCGCGGTTGAACAAATACTGAGAAAGGATCCCGTTGCCGTATATGCAAAGATGGACTTCCATACTCGTGACGACTACCGGCACACCGTTGAGAAGATCGCGAAGAGCGCCGATTTCTCTGAAGACGCTGTCGCGGCGATTGCCGTTCAGCTGGCCGAGGAAGAATTTGAAAAAGACAGCACCAACCGGGCTGCACACGTAGGGTATTTCCTGAATGGACCCGGCCTCGTCAAAACGGAGCGGAGCGCAAAGATGAGGATATCCGCATTTGAGAAATGCAGGCGCGTGGTCCGCAATGGCCCCTTCATTGTCTTCACCGGAAGCATATTGTTGCTTACCGGGTCCGTGGGATGGTGGCTGGTGGCGAAGGCCTGGCGTGAAGGCATTCTTGATGGATGGCTGATCGGATTGTCGATCGTGTTATTCTTTTGCATCAGCCAGCTCGCGATCTCCGTCGTCAACTGGCTCATCACGATCTCCGCCAGTCCACGGCTCCTGCCCCGGATGGATTTCTCCAAAGGAATACCAGATGATTCGAAGACGATGGTGGTTATTCCTACTTTGCTCAATAGCATTACCGGCATCTCCGATCTCCTCGAGAACCTGGAGGTGCGTTTCCTGGCAAACCGCGATGCTAATCTTTTCTTCGCCTTGCTCACGGATGTGAAGGATGCCGACAAACAGGAATTGCCGGGAGATGAATTGCTGGTGCAATTTATTTCCAATAAGGTCATCGAACTGAATAAGAAATACGAACGCGCTTCAAATGATACCTTCTTCCTTTTCCATCGGCCACGTCAATGGAATGCAGGCGAGAACGTATGGATGGGCCGGGAACGTAAGCGCGGCAAGCTGGAAGACCTGAACGATCTTATCAGGGAAAATAACAAGGGAGCCTTCTCCGTCATCATCGGCGATGAGGCCGTGTACCGGAATATAAAATATATCATTACCCTCGATACGGATACGCAGTTACCGCGTGATGTGGCGTGGAAGATGGCCGCCTCGATGTCGCATCCCCTCAACCGCCCCGCATTCAACAAGAAGAATAGACGCGTCACTACCGGTTACTCCATATTACAGCCAAGGGTATCCAACAGCCTTTCCGTTACGAACAGTTCCATCTATTCAAGGATACACGGCAACGAACCGGGAACGGATCCCTATACACGCGCCATCTCGGATGTGTACCAGGACCTGTTCGAAGAGGGCTCATTCATCGGCAAAGGCATCTATGATGTAGAATCGTTCGAGAAGGCGTTGAAGGATAAGCTTCCCGATAACCGCATACTGAGTCATGATCTCCTCGAAGGCGCCTATGCGCGGTCAGGCCTGATATCCGATGTGCAGCTGTATGAAGAATATCCGTCACGATATACGGCCGATATACAGCGACGGCACCGATGGATAAGAGGAGACTGGCAGATCGCGAGCTGGATATTGCCATTCGTTCCGGGAAAGGATCGACGCTATCACCGCAACCCGATCTCGGCGCTCTCGAAGTGGAAGATATTCGATAATCTTCGTCGCAGTCTCGTGCCGCCTTCCATCCTGCTGACTTTGCTATTCGGCTGGTTGATATCCATACACCATTTATTCTGGACGCTCATCGTGCTGTCAGTGATCTTCCTTCCTGCGCTCGTGAGTTTCGTATGGCAATTATTCCGCAAGCCGACCGATGTTATTTTCATTCAACACCTTCTTTATACCACGCGCGGTCTGAAGGATACACTCTACCAGCAATGCATCGACCTCGCCTGCTTGCCATACGAGGCGTATATGAATCTCGACGCCATCCTCCGCACACTCTTCCGGATGTACCTGTCGAAGACGAGGCTCCTGCAATGGAACCCCTATCAAAATCATACACACGGGAAGCACAATATTGCGAACGTTTTCCGGAAAATGTGGTTCGCCCCATTCTTCTCTGCCGCTTTATTTCTTTACCTCTCTGTATTTTTTCCCATAACGGTAGCGAAGACGTTCCCCTTCATCATGCTATGGTTCGCCTCTCCGTTTATCGCCTGGCTGATCAGCAAGCCGGTGGACGATCAGCAGGTGGAGATCACAACGTCTCAAACCATTTACCTGCGAAAGCTCGCCCGGAAAATATGGTCCTTCTATGAGACATTCGTAACGGAGAAAGATAACTGGCTGCCACCCGATAACTACCAGGAGGAACCGGTAGAACGGACGGCGCACCGCACATCGCCAACCAATATCGGGCTATCACTCCTGTCTAACCTGACGGCTCACGATTTCGGTTATATTACTTCCAGTCAATTGGCGGATATGACCGGCAAGACGCTCAATACAGTTCATAATATGGAGAAGTACCGGGGCCATCTCTATAACTGGTACGATACACAGACGCTTGCTCCACTTTTCCCGAAATATATTTCAACCGTGGATAGCGGGAACATGGTCGGACATCTTATTACCCTGCGCCAGGGACTGCTATCGATACCCGACCAGAAGGTGATATCGGGCGCCATGTTTGAGGGATTGCTTGATGAGATCAGGCTATTGGACGATATAGTGAAGATCGCCGGTCTCGCAGACTTTGGCGAGGAGATCGCGGGCACCTATGTCAACAACATGGAAGAACTCCCGCGCCTCAAGAGCTATATCGATCACATTGAACAATCTCTTACGCGGATCCTGATCGACCTGGAATCCGAACCGGGACAGGAGGCCGATTGGTGGATACAGAAAATTTTCACCCATATCCGCTCCATGCGAACGGAACTCGAACTCTTCATTCCCTGGCTTCTATTGCCGCCGCCACCGGAGAAATTCCGGGAGCTGCTTCCAAGTCTGCCTGGCATTCCCACCATTGTGCGCTTATCCAAAATAGAACAGAGCCTGTTGAGAAAAATCAACAACATGTTCAATTCGGATAATACGGAGGAGGAAACGAAATGGCTGACCGACTTCAGGGCATGCATCACTGAGTCGGGCCGCCGGGCGAAGGAATTGGTGATCACCACCGAACAACTCGTGGTAAAGTGTACGCAGCTCTCGACCATCGACTACGATTTCCTATACGACCGTTCGCAGTACCTTCTTACCATCGGATACAATGCAGAGGAACACCGGAAGGATAACAGCTACTACGATCTCCTTGCATCCGAAGCAAGGCTCGCCGTATTTGTGGCCATTGCCCAGGGGAAACTCCCGCAGCAAAGCTGGTTCGCACTCGGACGGCAGCTCACGAGTTTCGGAACTACTCCCATCCTATTATCGTGGAGCGGTTCCATGTTCGAATACCTGATGCCCATGATCGTGATGCCTTCGTATAAGAATACATTACTGGATCAGACGATGAAGGCGGTGGTGCAAAAGCAAATCGACTATGGAAGAAAGAGAAATGTGCCCTGGGGCATCTCCGAGTCCGGTTACAATATGGTCGATGCAAACCTGAACTATCAATACTATGCGTTCGGCGTACCCGGTCTTGGCTTCAAGCGCGGACTTGGCGAAGATCTCGTCATCTCGCCCTACTCTACCGTGATGGCGCTGATGGTGAATGCTAACGATGCATATGACAACCTGCAGTTGCTGAAACAGGATGGCTTCGAGGGCCGGTACGGATTCTACGAGGCTATCGACTATACGTCTTCACGCCTGTCGAGGAAACAGAATTACATTCCTATAAAATCCTTCATGGTGCATCACCAGGGAATGAGTTTTCTTTCTCTTTCTCATTTATTATTGAAACAACCGATGCAACAACGCTTCGAGGCGGATGTGCAGATAAAGTCTCCCTTATTGTTATTGCAGGAAAGGATACCGCGCGCAACCACCTTCTATTCGCCGAGCGTGCACGAAGCCGATATCAGTATTACGCCGGGTGGCAATGCCGCCATGAGAGTGATCAACACCCCTGACACTACCATTCCCGAAGTGCAATTGTTATCCAACGGCCGCTACAACGTGATGGTGACGAATGCCGGCGGAGGCTATAGCCGGTGGAAGAATATTGCATTGACGAGGTGGAGAGAAGATTGCACCTGCGACAACTGGGGAACCTTCTGTTACATACGCGACCTCGAGAATGATACCTCGTGGTCTACCGCGTTTCAACCGACACTCGTGCAAGGCGACAACTACGAGGCCGTATTCTCGCAGGGAAGAGCGGAGTTCCGTCGCCGCGATGTTTCGCTGGAAACGCATACCGAGATCGTGGTATCGCCGGAAGACGATATAGAATTGCGGCGTGTGCATCTTACCAACCGGTCCCGGAAGAAAAGAACGATCGAGATCACCTCCTATACCGAAGTGGTGCTCACCGTCGCACTCGCGGATGAAATGCATCCGGCCTTCAGTAATCTCTTTGTGCAGACGGAAATAAACGAACAACGCAATGCCATTCTCTGTACGAGAAGGCCAAGGTCCGAGCACGAACACAATCCATGCATGTTCCATGTGATGAAGGTGCATGATACCGATATCAAGAATGTTTCCTATGAAACGGACCGCGATAAGTTCATCGGCAGGGGCAACACCATCAACCAACCCGCGATTCTCAACCAGGCGGAGGCCTTATCCAACAGCAGCGGCTCCGTACTCGATCCTATTGTTTCCATTCAATACCGTATTGTACTGGAACCCTATCAAACCGTG
>DATHKS010000578.1:0-5222 GCA_035488975.1 Chitinophagaceae bacterium
GCCTTCCAACCTGGTAGTGCATTCAGGGAATCCTGTGCCAGCGACAGGTTTTGAAATAAACTACCGGCAATGAGTAAGGCTGCCAACCGCGCCAGTCTTCGCATGTTCTGCTATTTAAAAAAAATGAGCTCCCGGAAAAGAACTCACTATGTAAGAAAAGATAAATAATTTATTCGATTGTTATACTGAAGTTGACCGTCTTCGGCGGCAGGCATTTTTGATCGTTGCATGTCTGGAACTCGACATTCCCGCTTACATTGGTCTTGGCATTGGCCTTCAATTTCACCGTCTGCACGAAATCAACCTTATTCGCATATTGATTGGCTGAGATGTCGAGCTTCGCATCGTGAAATTTCTCCATCTTCCCTACTTCCTTCGGCTTACCATTAAGAACGAGGAGGGGGTTATTGTTCAACTTGAAACCCGTAGGCATGGCAACTGCATCATCCGGCTGGGTTTGGGAATAAAGGTGCCAGCCTGGCTGTATGGTGGCGGTCATATGGAGCTCATACGACTTGTCGGCCAGCTTCTTTGCTGTGAAGGACCAACTTATGGGGTTTTGCGCATGGAGACTAAGGGCCGATAACACCACGATTGCCAGGGTAATAAATCTCTTCATAGTAAGTACCTTAAATTTTCTGCCTGTAAAATTCCATCTTTTAATCTTCATTTCCTGTTAAAGTTCAACAAGCCAAAGATAAACTGGTTCACTCTAATGCGCTGTCAATAAGTGACGAATGCAGGCATTTGACTGGTAAGACGCCCGGATCAGTACACAAGTTGTTTGGCCATCAGGAGATTTTCGATGATTGCGCGGCCATCGGTGTTGCCTAATACGGCGGAACAGGCCCTTTCGGGGTGGGGCATCATGCCGAAAACGTTCCTGGCCTCATTACAGATGCCGGCAATATTATTAGTGGCGCCATTAGGATTGGCGGCGGCAGTTACCTTTCCATTCTCGTCGCAATACCGGAAGATCACCTGTCCGTTCGCATTGAGACCGGCAAGCGTTTTCTCATCGGCATAGTAGCGGCCCTCGCCATGGGCAACGGGGATCTTGAAGATATCGTCCTGCTGATTTTTGATGAATACATTCTTGCAAACGAACTGTTGATTGCTGTTGCGCAACAGGCCTCCGGGGAGAAGATGCGACTCACAGAGGATCTGCCAGCCATTGCATACCCCGAATACTTTTCCACCGTCATTGGCAAATTCGATCACGCTTTGCATCATGGGACTGAAACGCGCGATAGCTCCGCAACGCAGGTAGTCGCCGTAGGAAAAACCTCCCGGAAGAATGATGCAGTCCTCTCTATTGAAATGACTGAGATCCTTATCCTTGTGCCATAACATGGAGACTTCCTGGCCCAAATCGTCCTGTAGAGCATCGAACATGTCTCTGTCACAATTGGAACCGGGAAAAACGACGACACCGAATTTCATTGAGAATGATTTGCCGCAAAGATAGACGCAATTTGATAATTTGTCAATTTGATAATTTGGTAATGCGGCGTGCTTCGATGAGTAACGACTAATGTAATAAGGATCATTGGCACATTTGCTAATTGGCTAATTACCAAATTATCAAATTGCCAAATTGTTTTCTCACCATCCCGGTCCATAATACTGATAAGCCAGCACGAACCCCGTAGTAATCCAGAACAATAATGGTGCGAAGACCCTCCAGGTGGAATAGAGATAGGTGCAGGCATGGAAGGCGGCCATCGGTACAATGGCCATGATCCAGTTCTCGAACGTATCACTCGTATTGACAAACGGCAGTAGCAGGGCCGTCAATAGATATAACAACAAAAGACTCCATCCCTTCCTTACATTGATCAGCATGCGCCGCAGGTTCTCCTGCACATAGTAGCCGCCGATGAGGAAGGGTACCATCATCAGGAAGACGCTTCCCGCAAGCCAGGCGGATTGTTTCAGGGAAGGTACACCCAGCGTGATGGAGGGAATGAATTCCTGCCAGCTCCATTTACCATCGATCACGGTATATATCGCATAAAAATAGAACGGCGTCGTGATACCCAAAAGACAGATCAGCCACTCATTCAACCGGAAGGGCCGCATAACTGCCATGGCAAGTAGTATCCAAACCACGAAGGTCAGGGAAGAGATGAAGAGAAATCCGGCGATCCCCAGGGCCAACCCGATATTGAAGATATTCGCCTTTGCATTTTGCTTATTGTAGATCCCGAACAGGTTGGAAAGTATGAAGAGAAGAATGCTGTTGATGAGGAGCGGTGCGGAGAAATAATTCCACTCCGGCAGCAGCGACGTGATCAGCAGGTACGCCATCCCCGGCAAATACGTCAGTTTGGTCATCATCCGCTGTGTATTGATAAAACGGTTAAGCACTGCCGCCTGTGCAAACAGAAGGGCGAATGTGATCACGGGAAAGAACAGGGGCATCGACTTAGCCGCGGGGGAAAGGAACCGTAAGAGCGCACCAAAGAGCATTCCGTCTGCGGGCCGCAGTACGGGATTGTGCGGCGTCATGAACATAGGCAGCTTCAGGAGAATGCCCACGATCAATAACAAAAGCAGGTTAGCAGGGTTTTTCTGTTTAAATATTCCGGTCACGGATAAAGGACGTTAAGATTTGGTTCTAGTTCGTATAATCGAGTTTAGCAAAGCAAATGAAATTACGGTACACACAGGGGATGAGCACTTGCCGGGCACTCACCTGCTTGGCATACTTCGGCATGAATTCATAGCCTCTTTCCAGGTTCTTGAGTGTCGGATTCCGGTTGATCTTTCCATCGGGTTCGAGACTGAAATCATTCAACAATTGTGTTCTCCGCTCCAGGTTGTTAAACAGGAAATGTAATTGTCCCCCGGTGTTCATGATCGAGTAAGAAAGAAGATCGTCCGTCTGATCGTCGAACTGCTCCTTGGCAATTACGCTATTCCATTCCCGCTGGCCGCTTTTATTGAACGACATGATCACTACATTGTCGGCCTGGTACCGCACATTCTGGTTATCGTAAAAGCGGTTCCCCCAAAGACTGTTATAATAATACGGCGAATAATAGTAATAATCGTACGACCGCATGAAGGGCGATCCATACAGGTAGTTCCAGCGGTTCCAGTTATTTACGCCCCTGGAGGTTGTATAATAGGACTCGCTGCTGACAATGAAGCCGCCGTCCCGGCGCGGTATGATATTCCGGATGAAATAGTCATTGAAGGCGGTCCGCATCCCGGCATTGCCCTTTGCTTCCCGGCGGAGATCCTCGGAGAATACGACCGTATCTTCCACTACTGCCTGGTTGGATTGCTTATCCCAGACATACACGTAATATCCGTCGACATTTCCCCTCCGTTGCTTGAAATAGAAAGAGGTGATAAAATACCGTTTGTTGTAATTGTCGGGTTTGATGTGGATTTCGTCGAGGTATAGCTTGTCGGTCTTCAGGGGTTGGACCTGGAATGAATCGGACTGTGCCGATTTCATGACGAAGGCGGCGTCCCCGATATTCTCGCTGTTGACCCGGTCGAATTTCGTGAAGATGAGGTCCCCATCGTTATCGAGCTGGAATTCACTCAGGAAATCGTCGCGGTCCTCCATGGCCATGCTGAGCCGGCTCTTCTTCAGCAGGGTGAGCTTATCGTCCAGCAGCATGGTGGTGACCATGTACAGCTTCTTATTCTTACTATTGATCTTGAAGATGATGATCTTGCTCTTATCCTCGCTGGTAATAACCGAGTAGATCTTATTATCGGCGCCGAAGTTGACCTGTGTTGTGTCCAGTTCTTCCAGTTCGCCGATCTTCTTTCCCGTTCCATCGATCCGGGCGGCGACGCAGTGGATGATATTCCTCTTGCGGTACTGGTAGATCATATAACAAAAATCCGGGTATGGGAAAAAATCGACATTGATGACCCGGTCATTGTCAGGAAGGTAATCCTGGGGCACGCTACTGATCTGCTTCATATCATTGTCCAGGATCGAGATCCAGTTCTTGTTGCGCATACTTTTGTACACGAGGAAATTTCCATTCAATTTCCCGATGATCTCGAAATTCAGTCTGCGTGTATCATCCCTTTCCGGCTCAGAATAAACGATCTTTTGTGACTTTGCCGCCAGGCCTGAGATGAAAAATAATGCCAGTAGGAACCATCTTCCCCTTACCATAATATTCTGATTTTTTGCTAATTAAAGTTACCAATTGCCTGTCAAACCCCACAACTTTATTTACATGGATGCGTGAAATGGCCCGGTTACATGAACGCATGGGAAATATATAAAATTGCCGTTACGGGGAACGTCGTCAATCTTTTAACAGCGTGTTCGTTGTTTTGATTTTTGCGTATAACTTTGTCGGATTATTGCTACAGGACATCCACGTCTGTACCAACAGCAATAGGTAAAGCAAAAAGTGAAAATACCGACGAACAAAGTCACAGCGGCAGGTCTCGTTATCGCATTAGGAATCATTTTTGGAGATATCGGAACGTCTCCCCTCTACGTGTTTAATGCCATCATCAATGGCCGGGTTGTCTCGGAAGAGCTGATTATCGGGACACTTTCCTGTATCATTTGGACCCTGACATTACAGACAACGCTAAAATATGTCGTCCTGATCCTGCGCGCCGATAACCGGGGTGAGGGGGGAACATTCGCCCTGTATGCCCTCGTCAGGCGACGGAAACGATGGCTGGTGCTTCCGGCCATGATCGGTGGCGCCGCATTGCTTGCGGATGGGATCATCACCCCTCCTATCTCCATCACTTCCGCCATTGAAGGCCTCCAGGAGCTTCCTAAGCTGAGGGGTATGGCGCCCGATACGGTCGTCATCATTGTCCTCATCATCCTGTCCATGTTCTTTTTCCTGCAGCAATTCGGTACGGCCTCCATAGGAAAGATCTTCGGACCCGTCATGTTCATCTGGTTTACCATGCTTGCCGTGCTGGGTGCGGTTCACGTGTCGGATGACCTGGGCATCTTCAAGGCCCTCAGCCCGCATTATGCCATCGAGTTTCTCCGCACCTATCCCAAGGGGTACTGGCTTCTCGGTGCCGTCTTCCTGTGTACCACCGGGGCCGAGGCATTATACAGCGATCTCGGTCACTGCGGGCGGGGCAATATCAGGGTATCCTGGATATATGTCAAGCTATGCCTGCTGCTGAACTATTTTGGACAGGGCGCCTATCTCCTTGCACACCGCGGGGGTCTGGAGATAACGGAGCTTACCAAGAAGAGTATG
>DATHKS010000579.1:0-3136 GCA_035488975.1 Chitinophagaceae bacterium
CGATCGGGAAGAAGGTCACCATGCAGTTAGGATCCAATGCCTATGTGGTGGGTGTGGTCGATAACTTCAATTTTCAAGCGCTGCATGTCCCGCTCGGGGCGTATGCATTCCATAACCGGGACAGCGAGCCTAAACAATTCCTGCTGGTTCGTTTCAGGACGGGTGATCTATCTCAGACGATGGAGAAATTCCGGCAGGCCTTTAAGACGGCAATTCCTAATTCTGCATTCGAATACACCTTCCTCGATAAAGAGCTGGAGACGCTCTATGCCACGGACAAGAGAATGGCGAGCGTGGGGCTTGCCTTTTCCATTCTCGCGATCTTCGTTGCCTGCCTGGGCCTGTTTGGCCTGGCGGCGTATACCGCGGAGCAACGGATAAAGGAGATTGGAATCCGGAAGGTCCTGGGCGCAACGGTGTCCGGTATCACGGCGCTCCTGACCGGCGACTTCATACGTCTCATCATCATATCGCTTATCATTGCTTTCCCGCTTGCCTTTTGGGCAATGAGCAAATGGCTGCAGGACTTTGCCTATCGTATCCAGATACAGTGGTGGATCTTCCTGCTGGCCGGTTCGGTTGCGATCCTGATCGCGCTTATAACTGTCGGTTTCCAGGCGGTGAAGGCCGCGGTTGCCAACCCGGTGAAGAGCTTGCGCTCTCAGTAGGAGATATGTGGAAATAAGTGACAAGGAATTGGGAATTTGGAATAAGGAATTAGGCTCCCCTGCAAAATTGTAATGTGACCAGTTACGGAGTGCCCCTAATTCCCAATTCCCTATTCCTAATTCCCGCTCTCACCCCGATCGACGAAAGTGTACGTATTTAAAAATCAACTGTCCGTTTTCGTACAGTTCGGTAATATTAGAGTTATTAAATAATTGAGAATAAATCTCTTATCCTGTTGGCATGGGTGTTGACTATCAGGCTCACTGCCGGGAATGGCATGGGCGGAAGGGCAGTCAGAAGTTGTGAGGAATCGCGTTTTGTGGTAGATTAAGCCTTCGCTGTTCAATCCCGGTTTCAATGGTCGAAGGGAGGCCTATCATCTTCCCCGACGTCAATATTAGAGCAGATGTTTAAAAATTACTTTAAGGTCGCCGTCCGAACGTTGACGAAGAATAAGATGTTTTCATTCATAAACATCTTTGGGCTGGCATTGAGCATGTCCGTTTGCCTGATCGTGCTGATACGGATAAAGGACCAGGTGGGCTACGACCAGTTTCATCCACACCCATCACGGACCTATCGAATCATTACCGACATCAGCAATAAAGAGGGCAATCAGTTCCATTTTGCCACTTCGCCATTACCCTTCATGAAGGATTTGACAGGGAAGTATGATATCGTAGAATCCGCCACGCAACTCTATCTCCCCGGCAACCAGGATGCGTCCACCGCAAAGAAGAAGCTAGCGGTGAATAAGATATTTACAGATCCCTCTTTCTTCAAGGTATTCGGCTTCACCTTGTCATCGGGAGATGCGGCCACTGCACTCTCGCTGCCCAACAGCGTTGTACTTAGCCGGGAGGCAGCGCTGCGTTTCTTTGGTACGACAAATGTTTCAGGTCAAACTCTCGCCTTCAAGGATTGGGGTGATTTCCGTGTGACGGGAGTGCTGGATCCGCCGAAGGGGAAATCGCATATCGATTACGAGGCTTTACTCAGTATGAGTTCCGTTCCCGTGCTGGAAAAGGAAGAAAAACTTAAACCCTTTCTCGATAGTTGGAACAATTTCACTACCAGTTATACTTACCTCACCGTCAGGAATGGCATTACGGAAAGGCAATTGCATGCGGCCGTCACTGCTACATCGGCGGATATCATAAAGAATTCGAAGATGGTGGGAAAGGAATCTTTTTCTTTTAAAGAACAACCGTTCAAGGATATCATACTTGGAGATGAACTGAATTTTTCTATTGGCAATGTAGGTTCCAGGGGCAAGGTATGGGCTGAAGCAGGGATCGCATTTATCATTCTCCTGTCGGCGTGTTTTAATTATACCAACCTGTCGATCGCGAGATCTTTTAACCGCGGGAAAGAGGTTGGCATCCGCAAGGTATCCGGCGCCTTCAGGTCTCATGTGTTCATGCAGTTCATCCTCGAGTCGGTACTTGTATGCCTGCTGGCGCTTGGGCTCGCATATGTATTCCTGCAACTGATCATCGACCATGCGCCGTTTGCCAGTGAGCTGATGCCGGATCATTTCACTTTCGATCCCACGCTCTTTGCATGGTTCCTCGGCTTTTCGTTGTTCACGGGTCTGCTTGCAGGCATTCTCCCCGCATGGGCCTTATCTGCCTTCAAACCGGTGCAGGTATTGAAGAACCTGACCACGGTGAAGTTATTCGGGGGGAATGGTTTCCGGAAGACGCTGATCGTGGTGCAGTTTACTCTTTCGCTCGTGCTAATCATGTTCACGCAGATATTCAATAAGCAATTCACCTATATGGCCAATGCGGATGCAGGATTCAGCCAGCAGAACCTCGTGAGTCTTTCATTGCAGGGAGCCGATCCAAAATTATTGAAGGAGGAGTTGTCCCGTCTCAGTGGCGTGGAGAGGATCTCGATCTCATCCGCCGACTTAGGTAAAAACTCGGCGACCGAGACGCGTATAAAGGCTGAGCCTACCGCGGAGCCCATCGGCGTGTACCAATACGATATTGACGATGAGTTTATTCCCAATATGCAGCTTAAGCTCATAGCCGGTGAAAATTTTCCTGTCGCCCGTGAGGGAGGAACCGAAAGCAGGGTGATCGTGAATGAACAGATCCTCCAATTGCTTAAGATAAGATCTGCGGATGCAGCCATCGGGAAGACCGTTTGGCTGGACGATAGCATACCCGTAAGCATAGCGGGTGTGATGAAGGATTTTTATTTCCAGGGTGTGGGTGTCCCATTGCGGCCGTTATTATTCCGCAACCGGCCATCTGATTTCAACGTGCTGACCATACGAACGAGGACCGGCGATAAGAGAATCATGGCAGGCATCGAGGCCATTTGGAAGAAATACGAACCGGCTGTTCCGATAAACTACAATTGGCTTCAGAATGATGAGGGTGCTCAATCCATCGGATCGGTTTCCATGCTCGATTTCCTTGCATTTATAACGGCTGTCCTGGCATGCATGGGCCTG
>DATHKS010000580.1:0-4951 GCA_035488975.1 Chitinophagaceae bacterium
TGCTAACAAAACGTTCATCCCGGCGTATGTCTCCAAAATCCAAATGCGGGAAATCCTTGACGGTAATCTTATGCATTGCAAATGTTTATGTCAAAGAACTATATTATTTTTACCCGAACAAAATTTGGGTAAAGGATAGCTGCCGGCAGGCAGGTTGACGATTCACGAATCACGTGTATCACCTGATCACCATCTCCCCCAGTCTATTGAACCCACTCTTCTCCTCCCACACATCCTCATTCGCCAGGCGAATGCTATAGGCGGGATTGCCCCGGAGACTCTTGAATTCATCCGGCAGATTGAGGAACAATGAATAACTGCCCGGCTTCAGGCCAGCGGGAAGAGTGAACTGCTGTTTCAGTTGTATCGCGCCGGTGAACCAGCTACGCACCTCGGTCTTGAAACTCAAGACTGTCAGTTCGTTCGTCTGTGTATTGCGCAGCACCAATTGAACGGGCCTGGGATTGAACGGAGCGGCATTGCCTTTGTTTTCCATTTGAAGATCGACAGCGATCTTACCACCCGGTCTCGCCGAACCCGGCCACGCAGCTGCCTTCAACACCAGTCGATAGCCGAGGCTTTGCATGATATGTTTCATACAACCGAGAGAATCCCAGTCGTTGTTCACCTGGTTATTGTAGGATGAGTTGAGATAACTGTAGTGCATGGTCTCCATTTCATTTTCCGCATGACCATAGGGTGCGCAATCGTTCTGTGGGCTGAATGCATCGTCGCAGGTCTCTCCGCCTACCACCACATAACGACTATCCGCCTTGAAGTAATTCCGTAGCCGCTGATTGGCCGTATCCCGCTTTCTTGTCTCGCTACCGTAATCATAGAAAGTACCATAATCGTCTGCCGAGGCAAGAAAGCAATCGTTGTGAAAGCCGATCCTAGCCATATCGCTCCCCGGGCGGAAATCCTTTTCCTTTAATGGCGCCGCATCGATCGGCGCGTGCGGCCCATAGATGAACCGCTGCTTTATCTGTGGCGTACGCACCTGTACCATCCTGCTCGGCGGCAATGCATCGAGCAGTGATTTCAACAACTTGTTACGCAACAACCAGCTGCTGTCGGGAATAGTACCCGTTCCGTTGCCGGAAGGATCGCCGAAATAATCGGTAAAATAATTCTCACCCCAGATGCCGATGAAGCCTTCCTGGAATACCGCTATAACGTCGGCATTGCGCTGCAGCAATGGTTTTAATTGCTCTACATGATGAAATACTATCTCCGGCGGCGCGTCACCATACGGTGGGCATATCTTGTATTCGTCGTTGCAGGCGCCACCCTTGCTGGAATTAGTGTAGGCAAACCGGAGGATCATCTTAAGGCCTGCCTTCCTTACTTCATCGAAGTCATGCTGCACCTTCACCAGGAAAGTATCCGGCAATGCCTGGTGTTTATAGCTATCCAATTCATACGAGCGATACAACAACGATACCCTTAACTTGTACCTCGCACCACCGGGATGCTGATCCTGGTTGCGGTATTGCGCCAGCTGCCCGGCCTCCAAAGCATTAAAATGACTTGCCTTTGTGCCGGAAGGAATGTAAAAACCTCTTTCGGGATTGAGAATGACCTCATCACTTTCCTGGTACAGATTCTTCACTTGTTGAGCGGTCGATGAGAGGACGATGAGAACGAAGAACAGGAGTAACGGGAGGATCTTTTTCATTTATGAAATATAAAAATGGTAAACTTATAAATGAAAATTAAGCATACTTAAGGATGTTGATGCATTTCTTACTCTCAAAATAAGGTCAAACGTTTGCACGCTATTATTCACCTATCTTTCCATTACCTTGATGCAAAAATTATTGCCTACCATAAAAGAAATAGCGAAACAACTTGGTATCTCCATCTCCACCGTTTCCCGCGCACTACATGATCATCCGAGTATCGGGCTCCGTACGAAGACGCGGGTGCAGGAACTCGCCAGTAAACTGCAATACGAACCGAACCAGACGGCTATCTTCTTCCAGCAAGGCAAGACTTTTACAATTGGGGTGATCCTGCCGGAGTTGAGCGAGGCATTCTTTTCGTCTGCCATCAGCGGCATTGAAGACACAGCCCACAAGAACAACTATACGGTGCTGCTTGGCCAGTCGCACGACAGCGTAGAGAAAGAAGTGCAATTGATGGAGACGATGAAGAAGCATCGCGTGGATGGATTGCTGATCTCGATATCCAAGAATACGACCAACTACGAGCATTTCGAATCACTGCTGCGTTATAATATCCCGATCGTGTTCTTCGACCGCATACCAAAGATCCCGAACATTCACTATGTGGCTTGCAATATGATCAATGGAACGGTGCAGGCAGTCAATTTTCTATTCAAGAAGGGGCATCATATCATCGGGATGATCAATGGTCCCGAGAAACTTCCGGCAACGAAGGACAGGATGGACGGCTATATCCAGGCAATGACCAAGAGCAGGTTGAAATATGATCCATCGCTGATGTACCATTGCGACTTGTCATATGATAGCGTTTGCGCGGCAACCGAGAAGATGCTGACCGGCAAGAGAAAACCAACGGCCATCGTGACCTTCAACGACTATGTCGCCATGTATGCTGCACAGCAGGTAAGGAAGATGAAATTAAAGATCAATAAGGACGTTTGCTTTGTTAGCTACGCCAACCTCCCGATCAGCCACTTCACAGCATTCCCTCCCCTTGCATCCGTCGAGCAATTTCCTTATCAACAAGGACAAAAGGCAACGGAAACGCTTATCGAGTTGCTGGGTCAAAAAGGAAAGGAAGATCCTGCGATCAATAAGACATACTATAAGATCATACTCGAATCGCAGTTGGTTGTGAGAGAGTGAGAGAACAGGAATTGGGAATAAGACTTCATTAGAAGAGGTTGTTGAAATTGAACGTGCACGAGTGTTGTTTTAAATATTCAATAATCAATACACAATATTCAATGCTCAAGTGTATCGTGCTATTCGAAAAGGCTGGCTTAGTGAGGCCGCTATTCACGACTCACGATTCACGTTTCACGATTCACGTTTGTTAAGAATACCATGCAAAAAAGAAACACCTACGCCGTTATCATCATTGGAATCCTGTTCTTCGTATTTGGATTTGTAACATGGTTGAATGGTTCATTGATCCCCTTCCTGAAACTGGCCTGTCAACTGGAAAACGATATCCAGGCATTCTTCGTGACTTCGGCCTTCTACCTCGCCTATTTCTTCCTGGCCATCCCCTCCTCTTTCATTTTGAAGAAGACGGGTTTTAAGAATGGAATGGCGCTCGGTCTGCTCGTCATGGCAATAGGGTCGTTGATATTCATACCCGCGGCGAACTCGCGGAACTTCGCGTTGTTCCTGACCGGCCTCTTTGTACAAGGTACGGGCCTGGCATTGCTGCAGACCGCCTCGAATCCTTATATCAGTATCGTCGGGCCCATCGAGAGCGCCGCAAAGCGCATCAGCATCATGGGCATCTGCAACAAGGTAGCGGGCATTCTTAGTCCTGCTATACTCGGAGCACTGGTTTTAAAGAATGCGACTCATATAGAAACGGAAGTAAAGAATGCGACCGATCCTATAACAAGGAATCAGCTATTGGATCAACTCGCGGGACGGGTGATCACGCCCTATATTATCATGGCGGTTGTACTGGTGCTGTTATCGATAATGATAAAGAGATCGGCGTTGCCGGAGATCGAATTCAAGGACGAGATAAAGAAACCGGAAGACACTACACTGGGGAAAACAAGTGTCTTCCAGTTCCCTCATTTGCTATTGGGTGTGCTTTGTCTCTTTCTGTATGTGGGGGTGGAAGTAATGGCCGGCGATGCGATCGGCGCGTATGGCCGCGTATTGGGTATGCCGCTCGATGAGACCAAATACTTCACGATGTTTACCCTGTTCTCCATGCTGGTCGGATATATCATTGGGATCATCACCATTCCGAAATATACCTCGCAACAGAATGCGCTTGCCATTTCGGCTGTGCTTGGGGTCTTATTTACTATCGGTGTCTTCGTTACGAGTGGGTATACGGCTATCACCTTCATCGCACTACTTGGACTGGCTAATGCATTAATGTGGCCGGCTATTTTCCCGCTTGCTATCAAAGGACTGGGCCGGTTCACGAAGATCGGGTCTGCATTGCTGATCATGGGCATTGTCGGCGGCGCCGTATTACCCCTGCTCTACACCATATTAAAGGATAAGGGCGTTGCTTCTAACCAGGCTTCGTTCCTGATCTGCGTGCTGCCTGCGTATCTCTATATATTCTACTACGCGGTTCGAGGACATCGAGTGAAAATTTGATAATTTGATAATTTGATAATGTGCCAATTCGTAAATGTGCCAATGGCGGCGTGCTCCGATACGAAATAACTTTACTGATTAGGATCATTGGCACATTTGCACATTTACTAATTGGCACATTATCAAATTGCCAAATTTCCCAATTGCTCTACCGTATTCCCTCATCCACAAACGCCTCCTTATCCACTTCTCTCGCCAGTTTCTCTTCCTTGTCGAGTTCCGCGGTAATGCGTGTCTTCTTCCATCTCCCCTGAGCCAGTACGATGGTGGTGATACAAGCGATGATCACATTGGTGACCGGGAAGGCCCACCAGAGCCCATTCACTCCGAGAGAAGTATGATGAGAAAGGACATATGCCAGCGGGAATTGCAGCACGAATTGCGTGACCAGCGCGAGGATCATCGAGATGACCATATTCCCCGATCCCTTCAATACGCCTGTCATAGCCAGTTGCAGCCCGATGAACCCCCAGGCGAGTGACATGGTGCGAAGGAATTTTGTTCCACCCTCAATAACGAGCGGATCACCTGGCACGAAGAAGGCGATCAGGTAATGCGCGGAAAAGAAAGCAATCACACCCAGTACACTCAATGAAATGAATCCAAGCCCTGCGCCGAGCCTCCCAATGCGTGCAGCCCTATCAATGTTTCCTGCG
>DATHKS010000581.1:0-5089 GCA_035488975.1 Chitinophagaceae bacterium
CGCGGATTGCTTTCGAGGTAGTTGCCCTTCACATTACCTCCATGAATAAAAATAAATCGCGACATCTCTATCGCCAGGCTGCTGTCCGCGCCATAGCCGAGCGCCCATCCTGCAGCATCCGTCCGCGGATCCGCGTACACGCCGCCATACCCCAGGTTGCGTATCGCATGCAGGTTGGCGATGCGTGTTGGCTGAAAGTCGCGGATGAGTGCAAGAAGAAATTGATTTTCCTTTTCTATTATCCTTCCCATGTGATCAACGGGATGCTCCTCGTCGATACCATGCCCGGGAGATGGCATCTGCCTGTTTGGATCCACTCCATCGGGTGAGGAATACCGGCCGATATTCAATACACTTCCGAGTTGATCGGGATAAGCCATTGCCTTCGCCGCATTGTCTGGGAAAAGAGAAGGGATCACGATAACGGAATAATAAGAAGTTTCATGATGCAACCTGGCTATAAGCGCTTCCGCCATTTCAATAGAAGATAATTCGGACCCATGCATGCCCCCGATAACGAGCGCCCTCTTGTTGCTTGTGCCGGGAAAATACCATGCATCGATAGTCCTGCCCTGCTTCGTTTTTCCCAGCACCATGCGCGATGGAATATTTCTTTGCATCATGCGCTGCATGTCAGTTAGTGCGAAGATCACGCCCTCTGCACTGTCGGAAGATGCAAACCCGGTGATAGACTCTTTTCCTTTCAGCAATCCCGCGTTCGAAAATGGAAGCAGTGAATCCTTCTTTGTTCCCGGTAAGAGGAACATGCCGAAGAGCAGGGGCAAAAATGAGAATGAGAAACGCATGACGATCGAATGTGGCCGGCCCGCCGGCAGGATGATTATAGTTTAATGAATTCGACTCTGCGGTTAGCAGCTTTTCCTTCTTTTGTCTTGTTGTCTGCAATAGGTTGTGTCTCGCCTTTGCCCTCCGTCTCGAGGCGTGCGGCATCGACGCCGAACTCGGTGGTGAGAATATCCTTCACGGCGGCGGCCCTCTTCTTCGATAATTCCATGTTGGCCTTATCATCACCATCGCTGCTGGTATGCCCGATCACCTTTACCTTGAGACTTCCATTTTCCTTGATGACGCCTGCGATCTCCTTCACCACTCCATAGGATTCCGGTTTGATGACGGCACTCTGAAAATCGAAGAGGATGCCGGTGGTCGAGAACTTGCCCTCGTCGAGCAGCTTATGCCGCGTATCGGGTTTGCCTGTTGCCACCTTGATGTTTCCAATGAATACGGCATATTGGTCTTCGGGATAATTGGTATGACTGACATTGAAGAGAAGCTGGTTCATAATGACGCCAGTTGGAATGGCCTTCGGCGCGTCGAATACCTTGTCTTCGTTGACCCACATGCGAAACCTCTCCTTCTGTACCTGTATGGCGATGTGAACAGGGAGGCCGTATGATTTATTGAGTGATTCATACGCCTTGATATCGCTCGTGTAATAGGAATTCTTCTCGAGCCATGAGGCGAGGCTGACCTTGGAATCATTGTTTCCCCCGGGCAGAAGCCTTGCTACTACCGCCGCGTTCTTATTATACTCTTTGAGAAATTCGTTGTCTGTATTTGGTTGATCGCCGCTGGCGAATATGCCGACGTTGAACTCGGGGAACATCCAGCCATTGTTTTTCAGTTGAAGGATCACATCGAACTCCATCGTATAATTTTCGCGGAACTCTTTCTTGTTCGCCGTGAGATAAACGAATTGTTTGTGCAGGCGCAGCCATTGACCGGGAAATTTATCGAGCGTGGTCACCTCGCCGGTGCCGCTTGTATTCCAATTCGCAGGCAGTTCGCCTATCTCTTCCTGTGCGAAGTCTTCGGCATAGAGGATGGAATCGCCGGGAAGAAAATCGTACTTGGAAAAACTTTTAAGCGTGTTCGCGGGAGCTGCGGTAGCAGAGGCATCGGCATTTGCAGCGGCAGGGTAAGTGGGAGCAGGCGTAGTATTCTTGCCTTCGGCCTTGTCGAGGCCTTTATCGATCTGATCGTCTACTTTCTTATCGGCTCTTTGCTGAACCTTATTCTTGACCTTATTCATCAATCCCCCGAATTGCGAATGGGAGACTTGTGAAGATGCCAGCAAAATGGCAATGAAAAAAAATAGCTTGCTCATAACCAAATAATTTTAGGAGCGCAAGATATTTATGCTAAGAGGAGGGGGAAAGCAGAGGCTGTATGGAATGTCTAAAGAAGCGAATGAAACAACGTGAATCGTGAGACGTCAATCGTGAATAGCGTGAATCGTGAAACGTCAATCGTGAACGTGAATCGCGAGACGTCAATCGTGAATAGCAGCAGCCTTAAAATTGCTTAAAACAGTTAGTGTCTTCCAATTGCTGTCGAGACCTTTAGGAAAAATACAATGGTCGTAGGCTATTCACGATTCACGTTCGTGATTGACGT
This sequence comes from Chitinophagaceae bacterium, assembly GCA_035488975.1. GTDB lineage: Bacteria > Bacteroidota > Bacteroidia > Chitinophagales > Chitinophagaceae > DATHKS01. Next base: position 2,419 of record DATHKS010000581.1, read on the forward strand.
CTCACGATTCACGTTCGTGATTGACGTCTCGCGATTCACGTTCGTGATTGACGTTTCACGATTCACGTTTGTTATTTGTCAAATTCATTCGTCAACCCCGCCCCTTTCATCTTCTTCACTTTTTCGGTCACTTCGTCGGAAAGCGATTTCTTATAGTCCGTGATCCGTTGGGAGAGGGGTTCGTCGGCCGTAGCCGCTATCTGTGCGGCGAGGATGCCGGCGTTCTTTGCTGCATTAAGGGCGACGGTCGCCACGGGCACACCGTTTGGCATCTGGAGGATGGACAGGATGGAATCCCAACCGTCGATCGAATTGGACGACTTGATAGGGACGCCGATGACGGGAAGCGGGGTAATGGAGGCGACCATTCCAGGCAGGTGGGCTGCACCGCCTGCGCCGGCGATGATGACCTTCAGTCCTCTGGCCTTGGCCTGTTGTGCGTATTCCACCATTCGCAACGGGGTCCGGTGTGCAGAAACGACCGTTACTTCGTATGGGACGCCTAATTCCTTGAGAATGGTTGCGGCGGCTTCCATGACCGGGAGGTCGCTGTCGCTGCCCATGATGATACCGATAATAGGATTCATGAATAAATGTGGAATTTTGTGAACAAAGAAACATGATTTTCCCCGTTTAAAAACAACCGGGTTGGCAACCCGAAAGCGGTTGCCAACCTCCGGCGGGTTGCCAACCCTCCAAAATCCGTACTAATGGCTGGTATTTAATATAAACGGCAAATCACTTCGCAAGGTTGTCGTTGAATTATCGTCTTACAAAAGTGCGTCTTGAAACGCCATCATCGGATGAAATCTAATTATATTTGGCCCTCTTATCAAAAAGTAATTCATGCATTGGATGAATAAGTTCTTCCCTCTTCTTTTTTCATTAGTCATCGCAGCGGTCATCGCCCCTGGTTGTAAAGGCAAAAAAAAGGATGTTAAACCCACGCAAAACCCACAAACGGCCGTAGACGTAATGGTCGCCTCCCTCCAGGACATCAGCAATACGATCGAAGCGAATGGCACCGTCATCGCCAATGAATCCGTGGAACTCCACCCCGAAGTCAGCGGCCGCCTCGTCTATCTCAACGTTCCCGAGGGGAAACACGTCAGCCAGGGTACCGTCCTCGCCAGGATCAACAGCGCCGACCTCGTCGCCACCCTGCAAAAAAGCAAGGTTCAACTCGACCTCGCCATCACCACCGAACAACGCCTTCACCAGTTGCTCGATGTAAATGGCATCAATCAGAACGATTATGATATCGCCCTCAACCAGGTCAATAGCCTCAAGGCCGATATCGCCTATACACAGACACTCATCGATAAAACAGTGATACGCGCACCTTTCAGCGGCACCATCGGCCTCCGCCAGGTAAGCCCCGGCGCCTACGTTACCTCTGCCACGGTGATCGCCACCGTTCAGCAATTAGGTAAGGCCAAGATCGACTTCACCCTGCCGGAAGAATACAGCGACCTCATCAAGGTCGGGGGCACCGTTAATGTGGAGGTGGATGCCTCCAACGAGGTACAGGAAAAAGCCACCATCGTCGCGCTGGAACCACAGGCCAATACCCAGACCCGCAACCTCACGGTAAGGGCCGTGCTCGAGAAGACCGTACCCAATCCCGGCGCCTTCGTAAAAGTTTTCGTCGGCAGCAGCGCTATTAATAAGAAAGCCATCATGGTCCCCACGAATACGATCATTCCCGATGATAAGAACAATCAGCTGATCGTGGTAAAGAAAGGAAAGGCCGTGTTTGTCGATGTATACACAGGCCTTCGCTCCGCGGATAATGTCGAGATCGTCAAAGGCATTTCAGCCGGCGACTCCATTGTTGTAACGGGCGTACTTTTTGCACGCCCTGGTGCAGTCCTCAAGATCAGGAGCGTGAAGACACTGGCGCAACTTGCGCAGGACGACGATACAGACAGTACCGAAGCCGGGCCAGACAAGAATAAATCCGATTCAGTCAATTCGGCCAACGACTGACCACAGAACCAGGTTATCCGTAAATAATTTCATTCTCAAATTGCCCGATTGATCCATGAATATTTCCGAATTATCCCTCAAGAGACCAGTCCTGGCCACGGTGATGAACCTGGCTATCATTTTATTCGGTGTGATAGGACTGACCTTCCTTGCAGTAAGGGACTATCCTGCCATCGATCCGCCGCTTATTTCGGTGAGCACTTCCTATACCGGCGCCAATGCGGATATCATCGAAAACCAGATCACCGAGCCCCTTGAGAAACAGATCAACGGCATACCGGGCATACGCACCATCACCTCATCCAGTTCACTGGGCAATAGCCAGATCAGCGTGGAGTTCAACCTCGGCGTTGATCTCGAAGCTGCCGCCAGTGATGTTCGCGATAAAGTAAGCCAGGCGGCACGAAGTCTTCCCCAGGACATCGATGCGGCGCCGGTCGTTTCAAAATCGGATGCAAACAGCGACTTCATCCTCATCCTCGCGGTGCAGAGCCAGACAAAGAGCCTGCTCGAACTAAGCGATTATGCGGAGAATGTATTGCAGCAACAGTTGCAGACCATCAACCAGGTGAGCGCCGTCAATATCTTCGGACAGAAGCGGTATTCCATGCGCATCTGGCTCAACCCCGACAAGATGAATGGCTATGATATAGCCTTCTCCGATATACGCACGGCACTGAAC
>DATHKS010000582.1:0-4304 GCA_035488975.1 Chitinophagaceae bacterium
CAAAGTTGTAAGAGAAGGTCAGCGCATATCCCGAATAGAAATCATCATAGCGGAAGAATTGACTTTTGCTGATAGTGTTATTAAAGAGAACATTCGCCCTTCCTGTCAGGTAAATGCTATTGGATAATTGTTGACGCAAACCGGCCTGCACCGAAGTCATTGCCGCCGAGTACACGGCGCCCTCCTGCAATCCAGCGAAAGTGACCTGGTTGCGGAAGATCTTCGTCATGCCGCCGACAACGAACTCATTCAGGATATTCCGGGAATAATTGTAATTGATACCGCTCTGTAGCTGGAGAAAGGCTACCGTTCGCGGTCCCGCCGGCAGATAGCCTTCCGCTGATAACCAGGTGCGCAGGTAGGGGTGTGTCGCCACCATGAATGAATCGGGATCCGAAGGCGGCTCCCCTTTGATGAGGAAGCCGATATTCTCGTGCTGGCGGGATACGCGCGCCGCCTCCGCTTCTATCTTTATTCCACGCCTCGGGAAATTCACGCGGTCGAGCGAATTATGTTTCAGGTAAACGAAGAACGAATTGAAATTACTCCTTCCCTTGAACTCCGCCGTGCGCGAAAGGGTAGGGTTGTATCGCAGCCATTCGAAGCGGTGCCCGATGCCAACGGTGAAATTTCTCGTAGGAGAATAATGCAGTCTCTCACTTACCTCCCAGAAATTCTGCCGGTAGAGCCCGTCCTGTTTAGTCTGTTCATACGTGATAATATCGAAACGGTCGAATTGTGTCTTCAACGTTAGTCCCACTTTCTTCGATCTTCCAAGATACTGCAGGTGTTCGCCGCGTATGCGAAAACTCTCACCGATCTGTATCGAAGCAAGACTCCGTGAATTGGGCGTAAGGAAATTCCGTGTAGTGATATTGCCGATCACGCCAATGCCGGAAAAACGGTTGTAATGAAGACCCGCCTTGAGATAGGAGAGGGGGTTCTCCGTCACATCGAATACGATCTTCCTGCTGCTGTCTGCCTGCGGCACCAGCGCATAGATCACCCGGCTATAGTAGCGGGTGCCGTACGCCTGCCTCACCTTATCAGCCAATTCTGCCGAACTGTAGCGCTTGTTGATAGTAAGGCCCATCGTATTCAGGAAGAAAGAGCGCGTGGTGTTCTCCAGGCCATTGACCTCGGCGGAACTGATCAGGACTTTCTTTACCACGGGCAGGCGATGCGCATCCAATATCTGCACACCGTATTTCTCATTCAATGAATCTGCAAGATGTTTGAATCGTGGATACATCTTCCTTCCTTCTTCAATGCCGGCATCGAGTATCGCGCCCGCATCGTTGAAGCTGGCCATATTATATTTCTCCATGGTGAAAGGAATATAGATATCGCAGAGAGGAACCTCCTTGTTGGCATCTTCCGCCTCCCGGAAGAAGGCAATCTGCAATAAAAGCTGGATGATGTTCTTCACTTTATCGGAAGGCAGGAGGCCATTGGCAACCGTACTTCCTATCACATAATCGGCTCCCATTTCCTTCACATCCCTGACGGGAAAATTCCGGCTGATGCCTCCATCCACGAGACGCTTGCCATCGTAGTCCACGGCGGTGAATACGGAGGGTATCGCCATGCTCGCACGGATAGCGGAGACGATCTCACCCTTCTTTAACACGACGGCCTCGCCGTTTCCCACATCTGTTGCGATACAGCGGAAGGGAATATTGAATTTCGAAAAGTCCTTTATGTCGCTGACCGGCGCATACAACTGGGAGAGTTGAAGCCACAATTCCTGCCCCTCGAGAAAACCGGTGGATATCTTGAATTTATTATTGACCCAGGGAAGCTCCAGGTCGTATTTGGAGTATTCTTCTTTTTCTTCCATGAATAGACTGCGGAGCCCGGCCTGGTTGCTGAGCATCTGGTCCCAATCGATGCCCCGTGCCAGCTTCTCTATGCTGTCGCCCGAATAGCCGATCGCGTACAGGCTCCCGATGATGCTGCCCATGCTGGTGCCCGTGATATAATCGATCTTCAGTCCGGCCGAATCGATGGCCTTGAGGATGCCGATATGCGCAAGCCCTTTTGCACCGCCGCCACTCAATGTCAACCCCAACTTCGGCCGGCCCTCCTGGGCAAAGGATGAAGGGGATGAAAGAATGAAACAGGCGAGAATGATTAACAGCGATGGTTGCTTCATAGAACCGGCGTAGTTAGCAGAAATTATGTTTTAGAATGTCGAACTCGGCATCCACCTCTTCTAAGACCTTTTTGCAGAGAAAAAGCTGCCTTGCGACAGCTTTTGTTATGTGAACAGCCAATCAATTCTTTTCAAGATTTACGATCTTCTCGAATATCTTTTCATAGTCGGCGTTGAGTATAAGGAGACTCTCTGTGATCTTCTTGTATTGTCCTTCTGTCTGTACAAATTTGTTTTTGTCCGTATACGTAGATGGCGATGCGAGATCCGCCTCCAGTTGCTTCTTCTGTGCCTGTTGTGATGCGATCTTCGCCTCCAGTTCCTGGAACAGGCGTTGCTGTTTCTGCAACTCCTTCTTCACATCCTTGTTGATCGCCGCATTCGATACGGGCGCCACCACTATTGCAGGCTTCTTTTCCTCGGGTTTCTTTTTGACGTCCTGGCCTTTTTCCTTTACCGATTGTGCCTTCTTGCTATCGGCCTCGTTCTTCGCCATCCGTTCCTTCCAGGCTACCCATTCATCGTATCCACCCTTGAATTCCTTTATCTCATGATCTACTATCTCCCAGATCTTATTCGCCGTCTTTGAAATGAAATACCTGTCGTGGCTCACCAGGATAAGACTTCCTTCATATTTCTTTAGTGCATCGATGAGCAGATCGCAGCTATGCATATCGAGGTGATTGGTCGGCTCATCCAGCATGAGGAAGTTGGCCTTGCTGACCATCGTCTTCGCCAACGCTACCCTTGCCTTTTCACCTCCGCTCAATACTTTGATCTTCTTATCGGAATCGTCGCCGCTGAAGAGAAAACATCCCAGCAGTGTGCGGAGTTCGAGTTCCGTCATCTGCGCGCCGCATTCCTTCATCTCGTCGATCAGGGTGTTGTTGATGTTGAGCGCCTCCAGCTGGTGCTGCGCATAAAAACTCTCCTCCACATTATGACCCCATTTCCTATCCCCCGCGTCGAATGGCTCTACACCCGCTATGATGCGGAGAAGAGTAGACTTTCCCTTTCCATTCGCACCTATCAGCGCGATCTTATCGCCGCGGTCTATCTCCGCCGAAGTATGATCCACGATCTGGTTCTCGCCAAATGCCTTCGAAATATCTTTCAATTCAACTAGCACCCTTCCCGGCGTCTTGTCTACCCGGAAGTTGATGCGGATATTCGGACGCTCGAGTGCAGAATCCTCTATGCGCTCGAGTTTGTCTAATCTCTTTTGAATACTTTGCGCCTGCGCCGCCTTGCTTGCCTTGGCCTTGAAGCGCTCTACGAATCTTTCCTGCTGGCGGATATAATCCTGCTGGTTCTCGAATGCCTTCTGCTGGAGATCTATTCGTATCGCCTTTTCCTTTTCGTAGAAATCGAAATTGCCATTGTAGACATGCAATTGCTGCTGATACACCTCCACGATCTTGGTGACCATTCGGTTCAGGAAATATTTATCGTGACTGACGATCACCACGGAGCCCTGGTAATGGAGAAGATACTTCTCCAGCCATTCGATGGATGGAAGATCAAGGTGATTCGTAGGCTCATCGAGTAAGAGGAGATCGGGTTGTGCGAGGATCATCTTCGCGAGGAGAACGCGCATCCGCCAGCCACCACTGAATTCCTTATATGGACGATTGAGATCGGCATTCGGAAAGCCCAGTCCCTGCAGTACTTCTTCGGTGCGGTGATGGATATCGTATCCACCCAGTGTCTCCAGTTCGTGCAGTTTATCCGAATAATCATGCAGCGTCTTCTCATCGCCGGTACGCTCGAGTTCTTTCCCCAACTCTTCTATCTCCTTCTCCAGGAGCAATACCTTTTCAAATGCGCCGAGCGCCACCTGAAGGATCGATTCATTAGTATCGAAACTAAGCAGATCCTGGTGAAGGTAGCCGATGGAGGTAGTGCGGCTCCTTTCAACCGTTCCGGCCGAAGGAGTGTACTGACCCACGAGCAGCTTCAATAGGGTAGACTTCCCCGTTCCGTTATATCCAATGAGGCCTATGCGTTCATTGGGCTGAATATGCCAGGTAGCATCCTCTACAATGGCTCTTGCACCGAATTCAAAGGTGACGTTCTGAAAACCTGCCAACATAATATTGCGTGTTCCTTAATGGGCCCCGGATCAACAGTGGGAGTATTTTTTCCCGGC
>DATHKS010000583.1:0-4500 GCA_035488975.1 Chitinophagaceae bacterium
GTCTTCCAGTCGAGCGCCGCATCTTCATTCTGAAGACGGCCCTTGAATTCGAGAAAGCGCAGCGGCAGTGTGGCGGCATCGGGTACTGCACTGGACCACAGTTCCACACCCGTACCTCCCTGGTCAACCGCAGCATAGACGAAGCCGCCTGCCTGTGTAATGAAGTCGGCGCTTATTTCCTGCGACTTCACCGTTCCGACCGTGGTGCCATCACTGCGCCAGAGTTGACGGCCCTGTATACCATCGGGGTCGGTAGTAAAAAATAGTTGGTTGCCCACCTTCGCTAATGGGCTTATGGGTGTAAAAGGATCGGTGCTGATGTCTTTTACCATCGATGTGCCTATTGCCGTGCCATCACTCTTCCAAAGCTCCACGCCATGTGTGCCATCGTCGGCACGGAAATAAAGAAGTCCGTTCAATTCCTTGAAGCTATTGGGATCGGCGCCGTCGAGGCCTGTAAATATGTCTTTCACCATCACGGTGCCGGCTTCGGTGCCGTCACTCTTCCAGAGCTCTACTCCGGTCAATCCATTATCGGTGCTGAAGTAAAACTTGTTTTGTATCGCGGTGACTTCGAGGAAGTGACTGCTGCCGGTAGAGCCGGGCGTAATATCCTTCACGAGTACGGTGCCGGTGGCAGTGCCATCGCTCTTCCAGAGTTCGCCGCCATGAACATCCTCTTCTGCATAGAAATACAGGACGCCATTCACATTGGTGAGTCTTTCGGGATTGCTTCCATTTACACCCGCACGGATATCCTTCAGCATGACGGTGCCGCCCGCCGTTCCATCACTCTTCCATAGTTCATATCCATTGATACCGTCGGTGGCGCTGAAATACAATGTACCGTTTATATTTATGAGCGATGCCGGCATAGAGGATATATCGGAGGCTCCGATATTCTTTACCATCACGGTGCCGCCTTCCGTTCCATCACTCTTCCATAGTTCATATCCATTGATCCCATCATTGGCGCGGAAGAAAAGTGTACCGTTCACGTTGGTCAGGTATAGCGGGCTGCTGATGCCGGCGAGATTTATATCCTTTACCATGACGGTGCCGGCTTCGCTGCCATCGCTTTTCCAGAGTTCGCCTTCGGCGGCGAAGAACAATATACCATTCACGTTCGCGAGATAAAAGGGATCCGAGGTTGCAGGGCCGGCGGTGATATCGCGTACCATTTTAGTACCGGCTGCATTGCCATTGCTTTTCCAGAGCTCATTGGCGTGTGTGCCATCGTCTGCTCGAAAATAGGCGGTGCCGTTCACGTTGGTGAACAGGAAGGGATTACTTCCATCGCTCCCGGGATTGATATCTTTTAAGAGGGAAAAGGTTTGTGTATGGCCTGCTGCGCAGCATAGCATGCACACGAGGGTGGAAAATGCGTAAAGCTTTTTCATAAAGACAGGTAGTTGAGATTAAGGGTGGTTAGACCAGGATGGGATGGTGGAAATAGATAGGATAGAATTAGCTATCTCAGGAGCAGATTGCAATTCAAAACTAATAAAAAAAACGAGCTTTTAAAAATTTCCTGAAGTAATCTGGAGAATTTAGAAATAAGAATAAGAGAACTAAGTGTTCACCCTGATGAGATTAGCATCCAAAGGATAGGTAATAACTAATTATTTAGAATGCGTAAACTCCGCAACAGCAAGTCAATTTGATAATTGAACCACGGAGAACACAAGGGTTTCACAAGGTGCACAAGGATATGCCGATACAAGGACAACCTTTTGAATTTTGACTTTTAACCACGGAGAGCACAAGGGTTTCACAAAGTACACAAGGATATTCCGATTCGAGGACACCCTTTTGAATTTTGAATTTTTACTTTTGACTTTCTAACACTAGTACTGCAACAATCTCTCAATCGCCCCCCCCAGCCTGCTCTTCGCCATGAAGTTTATCTCCAGGTCGATATTGAAAGGTATCGGCGTATCGAGGCTTGCACATCGCATCACGGGTGCATCGAGCAGGCTGAAACAGTTCTCGCCGATCCATGCGCTGATCTCACCTCCTATACCACCTGTCAATGTATCCTCATGAACGATGAGTACTCTTCCCGTCCGTTGCACGGCCTCCCTGATCGCGAGATAGTCCAACGGCAACAACGTGCGCAGGTCCAGGATATCGATGGATATCGACGGATTCGCATTTGCATATTCCTGGGCCCAGTGAACACCGCTTCCATAGGTGATGATGGATATCTCGTCGCCTTCCCTCACATGCCTCGCCTTCCCAATCTCTATCTCGTAATATTCAATGGGCACTTCTCCGCTCACACTCCTGTAAAGCGCCTTATGTTCGAAATACATTACCGGGTTGGGATCATTGATCGCGGCAATGAGCAGCCCCTTCGCATCCATGGGTGTGGAAGGATACACCACTTTCAGTCCCGGAACATGTGTGAACCAGGCCTCGTTGCTTTGAGAATGGAAGGGTCCCGCACCCACGCCACCACCCGTAGGCATTCTTATCACAACATCCGCGTTTTGTCCCCAGCGGTAATAGATCTTCGCCAGGTTGTTCACGATCTGGTTGAAACCGACCGTTACAAAGTCTGCGAATTGCATTTCCATAACAGACTTGTATCCTTTCAGGCTCAGGCCGAGGGCCGCCCCAACTATTGCACTCTCGCAGAGAGGCGTATTCCTCACGCGTTCCTTTCCGAATTCTTCCACAAAACCTTCCGTGATCTTGAATGCACCTCCATACTCTGCAATATCCTGTCCCATCAATACCAGGTTGGGATGCTGCCGCATCGATTGATGGAGCCCCTGCTTAATGGAATCGATGAGGCGGAGCTCTTTCTGTTCCGTGAGCGCCGGATCGTATAGTGTGAGACTGGTTTGAGGAGCATACACATCATTGAACTCGTCTTCTGTATCAACCACCACCGGTCTTGCATTGAAACCCTTGGCTAATTCGCTCTCGATCTTTTCCCGGAATTCCGATCTTATATTCTCAATGTCTGCAGCAGAAAGTGCCTGCTGTTGCAGGATGTATTCCTCATATTTCTTTACCGGGTCTTTCTGTTCCCATAGCTCGAATAGTTTCGGGGGAACGTACTTCGTGCCGCTTGCCTCTTCGTGGCCGCGCATGCGAAAGGTAGTAGCCTCGATAAGGTAGGGTTTCTGATGTTTGATGCAATAGTCCCTGACGCCCCTGATAGTCTCATAGACCGCAAGCAGGTTGTTGCCATCTATCTGCACCCCTTCCATCCCGTAGCCCTTTGCCTTATCCACGAGACTGATGCAACGGTATTGTTCACTCGTAGGCGTACTGAGACCATAGCCATTGTTTTCTATTAAGAAGATCACGGGAAGATCCCAGACGGCCGCAACATTGAGTGCCTCGTGGAAATCGCCTTCGCTGGTGCCTCCATCACCTGTGAACGCGAGAGAGACCTTGCTTTCCTTATTTAGTTTGTGTGCAAGTGCCACGCCATCTGCAATGGCGAGCTGCGGACCGAGATGCGAGATCATTCCGCAGATATGATGTTCCTTCGTTCCAAAGTGAAAGCTTCTTTCCCTTCCCTTACTATATCCCTCCTGTGCTCCCTGCCATTGCATAAATAATTTATTCAACGGCATTCCTCTCGTAGTGAACACACCGAGATTACGGTGAAGGGGCATGATCCATTCGTCTTCTTCCAATGCCAGCGTGGCACCGACCGAAATGGCTTCCTGCCCGATACCGCTGAACCATTTCGAGATCTTACCCTGGCGGAGTAATATGAGCATCTTCTCCTCGATCATTCGGGGATAAAGAATACTGCGATAAAAATGAACAAGCTGTTCGTTCGATAAATTTTGCCGGTCGAAGGTCATAGTGCGAATTTCACTGATTCGATGGGAACTACCAACCCGGTTTTGGGATGGACAACGTGAAGGTCGTCAATCGTGAGTCGTCAATCGTGAATAGTGGCACCCCGCTGTCAGCCTTCTATGATCGCGAGGCCCACTTGAGCATTGAATATTGCGTATTGTCCAAAGGATCCCTTCGGGGAATATTGTCCGAAGGACTCCGGACTCCTTCGGAGAATATTTCTACGCTCTCCACCCTTAATTCTGACCAGGTATTGACCGCTCCCGTTTTTAGGGGCAAATAAATCCGGCATTATTTTTTGGTTATCTTGAGGCATGCGCCGACTACCCGTATTATTTGTTTGCTGTTTCCTCTTTCCGGCACACATCCTTTTCGCCCAGTCATCCTCCTCGCCAGGGAATGATGAATACTACGTTACATTCGAAGAGCAGGTGACCGCCCGTCTTTCCCTCTCGAAAAGGTATACGTCGCTTATCCTGAAAGCCCCTGCCGGCATACAGTCCATCCATTACCGGCCAAACAGTCTTACATCCCTTGGCATCAATGCCAGTTACAAGGCATTGTCGCTCGGCGTGGGCGCGAGTTTCGGTTTCCTGAATCCCAACAAATCCGTCAAGGGGAAGACCCGCTCCTTCGATCTCCAGACACATATCTACACGCGGGATTGGGTGA
>DATHKS010000584.1:0-4464 GCA_035488975.1 Chitinophagaceae bacterium
AGCTAAAGTTTGCACCGACCATGAGCGTTCTCGGCCTGGGATAGTAACCAAGGTCCACACCCGAGGAGAAGCCTTCTCCATACCCAATCTCCGGATCCATGCCATCATACTTCGTGAAGGTGTACAGGTTCAGTACGGCAGCATATACCCTGAGCTTGCTGAGATATTTATTCTTCGCCAGCTTTGAAAAATCATAGCCGAGCGTCACGTTGCTGATGCGCAGGAAGTCTCCATCATGTATATAGAGATCGGAGAACTGTGTCCAGTTACGGTTGTCCTCCGTCACGCGTGGAATGCGGTTGGATGAACCCGGTCCATGCCAGCGATCAAGGATGGAGGCGGAATAGGTGGCCTTCGGATCCGAATTGTTGCGCCATGACTGAACCAGCTGATTGCCGGCCACACCCGATGCAAGCAACGAGAAGTCGAAGCCCTGGTAGTCGGCGGAAAGACTAAAGCCGAAAGTGAAATCCGGGTTGGGATTACCGATGAGAGTGCGATCTTCATCATTGATGGTGCCATCGGCATTGAGGTCTACATAGCGGACATCGCCCGGCGCAGCATTGGGTTGCACCTTCACCCCGTTCTTAGTGAATCCCGCTACATCCTGCTCCGTCTGGAAGAGACCATCCGTCTTGAGTCCCCAGAAGTAACCAACGGGGAAGCCGTTCTCCGCCCGGTAGAATTCCAATGAATTATTATAAAGCGAATTCGTATTTCCATGAATGATGTTATCCAGCGTTGGAATATTTCCTATCCGATTCTTATTGTACGCTCCGTTCACACTTACCGCGTAGTTGAACTTGCCGATATTGCTGCGATAGGACAGGCCAAGTTCTACCCCGGTATTCCTCACATCTCCACCATTGATCACCGGCGCATCCGCACCTGCGGTGGCAAGAACGGGCGCGACCAGTAACCAATCCTTAGTATTCTTGATATAATAATCGAAGCTGATCGTCAGTTTTTTCCTGATCGTTGCATCGAAGCCGATATTGGTTTGCTCCGAGGTTTCCCATGTCACATCGGGATTTCCTAACCGGCTTGGAAATGCGCCGGGAGTAAGAATGCCCTCCTGGTTGCCGAAAGTATAATTGGTACCGCTGAAACTGATGGGAGTGAGATATTGATAGCCTGCGACATTCTGATTTCCTACACGGCCCCAGCTTGCCCGGAGTTTGAAGAAGTCAAGCCATTGAACATTCTGAAGGAATGTTTCCTTCGTTGCCACCCAGCCCGCGGATACGGAGGGGAAATAACCCCAGCGATGACCCGATGCAAATTTCGAAGATCCGTCCGTACGCATAGTTGCATTGAACAGGTAGGTCTCCCTGAAATTGTATTGCAGTCTACCGAAGTAGGAGGCGAGTGCATCTTCATACGGTGAACCGCTCAGATCGATATTGGTGCCATCGGTATTCGTTGCATTGGATAGCCAGGCATGTTGCAGGTCTGCAAATACCAGGTCCCTATTGCTTCCATAGATACCCGCTCCCTTTGAATTGATAGACGAGGAACCCGCCATCACTTCGAAGTTGTGATCATCGTTCAGGTCGAAGCTATAGCTGAGAAGGTTGTCGAACTGGATGCTTCTTCCTCTTCCCATCGACTGGCTTGCACGTGTGTTGTCGTTGAAGGAATAGATGGAGAGACGATATATGGGACTGAAGGAGCGGCCTTCATTCCAGTTGTTGTTGAGCCCGAGACTTGTCCTGAACCGTAGACCCTTGATCGGTTCTACCACTAAATAGACATCGCCGAATACCCGTTGGTTATTATTCCTGTTCTGGTTGTTGTAATACATCACCGCGTAAGGATTGGCCTCGCCATTGTTCCAAGTTGAATTGCTGTTGTCGAAGAAATGCCCGGCTGAGTCATACGTGGGGACGAAAGGGCTCGTGCCGAATGCTCCGCGTAGCGTATTGTTGTAGATGCCACCGACACCGATGCCATTGGTCTTCTCATAGGTGAATGCAAGGTGTTCGCCAAGCTTAATGATATTGTGATAGAGATTGTGCTCGGAGTTGATGCGAAAGCTATAGCGCTGGTAATTGGATAAGCTGCTGCCGCCGACGATCCCTGCCTGGCCGGTGTACCCGACGGAAGTAGAATAGACGGAAGAACCGCCGCCGCCACGCACGCCGATCACATGATTTTGAGTCGGCGCATTGCTGACGAACATCTCATCGAGCCAGTTGGTGTTAACGGGAAGATTGTCGATGTCGTTGTTGGAGAAATATGGCGACTTGCCTGAATTGACAGCCGCTTCATTCATGATGATCGCATATTCCTTTGCATCGAGCAACTGTGCTTTCTTCGGGGGATTCTGTATGCCATAGTAACCATCGTAGGTCACCTGCGGACGCTGACCCGCTCTGCCGGTCCTGGTCGTGATCAGGATGACGCCGTTGGCGGCCTGTGAACCGTAGATGGCGGCGGAGGCCGCATCCTTCAGCACATCTATCGATTCGATATCGGATGGATTGAGATAGGAGATATCGCCGGTGTTCACACCATCTACCACATACAAGGGTCCGGAGTTTCCGATCGTGCCCTTTCCCCTGATGATGACATTCAATCCCGATCCCGGCTGACCGGAAGTAGTCGTGATCTGTACACCCGGGGCCTGTCCCTGCAAGGCCTGTAGTGCATTGGTGGTACTTTGCTTTTGTATATCGTCGCCCTTCACCTGGAGGTTCGCCCCGGTGACCAGCTTTTTCTTTTGAACGCCATAGCCGATCACCACCACATCCTCGAGTGTGCTGTATGTTTCTTCAAGTCGTATATCGAGGACACGGGAACTGCTAACCTTCAGCTCCTGTACCACATAACCAATCGAGGTGATCACAAGGACATCACCCGGTGCGGCATCGATGGAGAAATGGCCCGCTTCGTCCGAGATGACAGACCGGTTTGTTCCCTTCACGGTAACGGAGGCACCCGCCATTGCGGCGGCTGTCTTCTGCGAGGCAATGGTACCCTCAACTTTCTGGGTTTGTGCGCGAACGAAGGTGCTTAGCATCAAACCGGCTATGCTCATGCATACAATGAGGCTACGTTTGATCAGCAGTATCCCTTTTTTCATATATAGCAGTTGTTAGTTAAAAAATAAATCCATTTATATCAGTCAGCTTTTACATTGATTGTTTTTCCCTTGTACGTGAAATAGCGGCCATCGTTTCTTTCCAGGTCCAGTCCTACGGGCTTCGACGGCGTGATCCATACCACGCGAAAACTTCTCTGGCGCAGCATGCCGGCAAACGTTCCCTTCCTCTCTTCTATCGTGAGCGTCCTGGTTGCTTCATTGTATGTTATAGGAATGGTGGAATACGATCCCTTCTCATAGTCGTAGTTCGTATTGCCATCTTCATACAATGTAAATGCACCGTTCTTCCCGGTATAGACATAGAGTGTGATGCTATCGGCAGCCTTCTCACCGGTGTATTGCAGCGCCGGGCCGAAGGGAAGTATCGATCCTTCCTTCACAAAGACCGGCATTCTCTCATAAGGTGCATCGGCTATCACGGATTTTCCGCCGGCGGAATGCCTGCCTGTATACAGATCATACCAGCCCTGGCTACCGGGCAGGTAGAGTTCCCTGTTTCGTTGGTGATAATTATACACGGGATTTATGAGCAAGGAAGGGCCGAACATGTATTGATCGGAAATAGAAACAACTGAATCGTCGTTTGGAAAGTCCATGACCAAACCACGCATGATCGTATAGTCATCGAGATAGGCGCTTCCGGCAAGCGAATAGATATAGGGCAGGAGCCGGTAGCGCAGCTTGTTGTAGTAGAGCATACTCTTGTAACAGGCGTGGTCTTCGGGAGACACGTTATATATTTCCCGGTAGGGGTATTGTCCATGCACGCGGAACAACGGCACGAATGCGCCGAACTGGTACCATCTTGCATTCATCTCGCGCCACTCATCGAGGTTCAGGCTATCGGGATGCTCATATCTTCTTTCGACGGCAAATCCACCGATATCCATGCTCCAGTAGGGCAGACCGGAGAGAGAGTAATTGATACCCGCCGCGATCTGCAGTTTCATATCATGCCAGCGGCTCGAGATATCACCGCTCCAGGTAGCGGCGGAATACCGCTGGAGACCGGGGAATGCGGAACGGGTAAGAATGCAAACGCGTTTGTTGGGATCGACAGACCGTTGGCCTTCATAAATTCCTTTTGCATTTACCAATGGATAGGCGTTTATATATTCCGAGGTAATGCCTGCCGAGAGAGGATACATCTGTTCCTTTCTCTTCTGCGGGCTTACATTGGAGAGGATATCGGGTTCGCTGGCATCCATCCACCAGGCATCCACGCCTTTCTTATAAAGCTTATCGTCCAATAATTTCCAAAAGCCTTTCTGTGCGTCTTCATTGAATGCATCGTAAAACGTGGAGACGTATCCTTTCGCGATCCAATCCTTCTGGCGATCTGCTATATTCCGTTTGTA
>DATHKS010000585.1:0-7181 GCA_035488975.1 Chitinophagaceae bacterium
CCTCATCCCTGTTATAACTATTCCGCAATGCACTTCCGCCCACGGTCACGGAGAAATCAAAATCGTTATTTACTTTCTTCGCATACTTGAGCAGGAAATCCGTGCTCGCCTCCTGCGAGAAGATGTTTTGAGTACGATAGCTTCCTTTCTGGTATTTAGAGCCCGCATCATAGGGACGCTCCTGCGCTCTTTGTTCATAGGAGAGATCCAACGAGGTCCTTACCTGGAGGCTAAGGTCTGTCGTGAAGTTATAGGTGGCCTGTATGTTTCCCGTAATGCCATGCCGGTTCGTGCTGTTGATGAACTCATATGCCACGGCGTATGGATTCTCGGGAAAGGAACTGAATGGAAATTCGATCTTCCTGTCCTCCTGTCCAAGTTGCCAGTAATTCTTCAACCAGTCGAGGTTGGCATTCGGTTGCCAGAATATATACCAGTACATGATGGACTGGTTTCCATATCCCGCACCCGGGAGATTATCGCTCCACTTATTCGTATAATTTATCTTGGAGGCTATCTGCAACTTGTCGCTCACCTTCGAATTCACCGATAGGGATACCGTGTTGCGCTTATAGCCAGTATTGGGCGTGATCCATTTGTTGGTGACATTGGTTACTGAAAAACGCGCGGTGGTCTTTTCCGTGCTTCCATCTACGCTTATCGAATTGGTGATGGTATTCCCCGTGTTGAAGTATTCCTCCAGCTTATCGGGATAGGCTACCCAGGGAGTCCTTTCCGTTGCTTGCTTCTGCGTCACGGGATCGAACTGATAGAACATCTGTCCGTTGAAGCGCGGACCGTATGCAGAGCTCGTAGCACTCGTGCTGGCACCGTCGGGACCGGCCAGGTAAGAATAATAATTGGCGCCGTCCGTTCCCTGGCCATATTCGTATTGCAGATCGGGCCAGCGATTGATCTGTTCTATGTTGGCATTGGAGTTGAAGGTAATGCCCAATCCTTTTTTCTTTCCTGCACCGGACTTCGTCGTAATTATGATGGCGCCATTTGCGCCGCGCTGTCCATACAATGCGGCGGCGCCAGCTCCTTTCAGTACCGTTACCGATTCAATGTCTTCAGGGTTGATATCATTCACGCCGCTGCCATAGTCCGCGGGCATATTATCACTCCCGGTACCGTATACCGTTTCTCCACCTACCGCCGTGCGGCGTCCGCTTCCCTGGTTGATCACTACGCCATCCACTACTATCAATGCCTCGTTTCCTTCAGGGCTCGTCAACGATGTCTCGCCGCGAAGGATGATCTTGTTGGAACCGGTAGGGCCGCTGTTCGATCTTATGAGGTTCAATCCCGCCACTTTTCCCGATAAGGCATCGGACCAGTTGGATGATAATGCACCGGTCAGCTCCTCGCCCTTCACCGTGGTGGTTGAATAACCCAGCGCGCGTTCCGAGCGTTTGATGCCGAGCGCGGTGACCACTACGCTTTCCAGTTCCTTGGTAGTGCTCACGATGTCGACATCTATCGTCGCCTGGCTCCCCACTTTCATTTCTACCTCGGTGAAGCCGACAGCAGAGAAGATCAGCGACTGGCCACTCGTGGCTTTGATACTGTACTTCCCTCTTTCATCGGTGGTGGTTCCTGCATTGGAACCCTTTAACTGGACGGTCACCCTGCTGACAGGCGAGCCGTCAACCGAATTCTTCACGGTGCCGGTGATGGTCCTTTGCTGGGCTGAGGCCATGCAGGCCATCAACACCAGGCAACCCAGCAACAAGTGCTTACCTGCCGTTATTTTTTTAGCAGCAATTGTCAGGGATCTCATAAGTGTTTAAATTATTATGGTTGTTAAATAAAGCAATGATGCCTGCAAGCAAGGAGGAAAATAATAATGAGCAGGATGAATGAACAAGCCTGGATGGCTTTCCGTTGCTTCTATTTTCCAGGCGGCAAAGAAATGGTTCTTTCACGTACACAATCGTCATTGTTTGTTATGCTATGATTAATTAATTATGACTTTATCCTTTCTTTTTTTCATATGTGACCTGCCCACTATTCATTTCAATATGTATTGATCCGCCATCGTGTTGAACTGTCCTACCTGGTCTTTCACCCATGCCTCATCTTTATGCAGGGCCTTTGCCATGATGACGGCTACGCGTGGCGCGATCCTGCGGCTTTCCTTTGCATCCAGGAAGAGTGCCCTCGTTCTCCTCGACAGGACATCGTCCACCGTTCTCGCCATTTCTTTCTTAACGGCCCATATCACCTGTGTCTCGTGGATCTTTAATTCTTCACTCAGCCATTCATGACTGTGTCCATTCATTTGCGCTCTTAATGGAACGGCATCGCTGCCATAGAAATAAAGAGGATCGCGCCAGTTGATGTTCTCCGCATAGCCATGGATATGGAGAGAGGCCGTGGCCGGGTGTTTGTGTTTCCAATGCAGATCCTTCTCGATCCGGTTCACCATGTCCTCTCCCATCTTCCGGTACGTGGTCCACTTGCCACCGAGTATAGTGAAGAGATGAGATGGGGAAACGATGATCTTATGACTGCGTGAAATTTCCTTTGTGCGTTGTTGCCCGTTCGTGGGTGCGGCTAGCGGGCGAAGGCCGGCGAATACACTCAGCACATCGCTGCGCTGCGGCTTGAGCGATAGATAGGCGCCGGCGGTTTCGAGAATGAAGTCGATCTCCTTTTCGAGTGCAGTAGGTTCCAGTGAAGCCTCGTCAACGGGTGTATCGGTAGTGCCGAGTAATACTTTATCATGCCAGGGCACGGCAAACAATACGCGGCCGTCGCTGGTCTTGGGTATCATCAATGCATCATCGGAAGGATAGAACTTCCTGTCGATGACGACGTGAACGCCCTGGCTCACGCAGATCGTCTTTGCGCTACCGGGCTTATCCATTTGTAAGATATCATCGACGAATACGCCGGTGGCATTGACCACGGCGCGGGCCTTGAGCGAGTAGGAAATATCCGTTTCGGCATCGGTGACGGTGACCCCGTTTATATCGCCCGCCTCATTCTTCAGCAGCCCCGTGACTTTTACATAATTGATCGCATCGCCGCCTCGTTCGAAAATGGTTTGAACAAGATTAATGGCGAGACGCGAATCATCGAACTGGCCGTCGTGGTAAACAATACCGCCCTTCAAGCCCGCGGCCTTGATGCCGGGAAGTTTCTGGAGCGTTTGTTTTTTGGAGATGAAGACGGATGAACCGAGACGGAGCTTGCCTGCTATGCGGTCGTATAGTTTCAGGCCGATGGTGTATTTGAGACGGTCCCATAGACTATACACGGGCACGACGAAGGTTTGGTCCTTGACGAGATGCGGCGCATTGCGGTATAGTAATCCTCTTTCGATACTGGCTTCGCGCACCAGGCGGATATCGCCCTGTGCGAGATAACGCACACCGCCATGCACGAGTTTGGTGCTGCGGCTGGAGGTTCCTTTGGCAAAATCCGACTGTTCGAGCAGCAGGGTTTGATAGCCGCGTGCGATGGCATCGAGGGCGATCCCGAGACCGGTGGCGCCGCCGCCGATCACGATGATATCCCATTCCTTTCCCTCGGCGGTTAGCTTCTGCAGGCAATGATCCCGGTTGGTCAAGTCACTGGACGGTTGAATCACAGACATTCAATAGATTTCAAGTGGTTTCGAGTCAATTTCGTTTCGAAACTAATAATAATGAAATGAAAGTAAATAAAATATTTATTCACAAAAGAAAAATATTTCGAAATTTGCACCCGGCGGCCTCCTTTCCTTTCATTTCGATCGTGGCTTCAAAGGGGCTGGCTTTTTATTATATCTTTTTATGATTCAACAACATCAGCCTACATTCCATGAATAATACTACAAAGCAAAACGGCATGCAGTCCCTCACGGAAAGACATCAGTATATTTTATCGAAACTGAAGAAGGAAGGGACAATAAACGTTCTGAAACTGTGCGAAGACCTCAATGTGTCTTCCGTCACCATCCGGAAGGACCTGAAACTACTCGAAGACAAAAACCTGCTCTACCGCACGCATGGTGGAGGCACTTTGACGAATCCCTATACGGTAGACCGGCACGTGCATGAGAAGGAGAAAATCCGCTCGACGGAGAAGATGGATATCGGCAGCTATGCCGCTACATTAATACAACCCAACGATTGCATCATCATTGCCTCGGGCACTACGGTACTCTCGCTCGCTCGCAATATAAAACCCCAATCGAACCTCACCGTTATCACCGCGGCATTGAACGTGGCCACTGAACTGAACCTGCATCCCGAAATAGAAGTGCTGGTGCTCGGCGGTGTATTGAGAAAGAGTTCCTCCTCTGCCACGGGCACCTATGCCGAGCAGATACTGGAGGATTTCTCGTGTAGTAAATTATTCCTGGGAGTAGATGGCATCGATATCGAATTCGGCCTGACCACTACCAACGTGATGGAGGCGCAACTCAACCGCAAGATGATAAAGACCGCGCAGAAGACGATCGTGCTGGCAGACTCCACCAAATTCGGTAAGCGCGGCTTCGGTCGCATCTGCGGTTTGGAAGAAGTGGACCAGGTGATCACGGATAAGGGCGTGTCGGAACATACGGTGGAGACGTTGAAGAGTATGGGAGTGGAAGTTACTATTGTTTAGCTAATACAGGAACCACTAAGACACGAAGGAAAACAATTAGCCAATTTGACAATTTGGTAATTAGCCAATTGTGCGTAGTATGCGAAGCCTTCGTGTCTCTTTGTGCCCTTCGTGCCTTTGTGGCTCCTGTATTTAATTGCGACAAACACTCCCGATAACACACTCAATTGGCTAATTGTTATCTTCGATGCATCGTATATTTAATTCTGTCTTTGATACTACAAATTCATTTTTTTATTCTCATATCCACTTGGAGCAAAGGGCACATATAAAACTTTCAGAGCTAAGCACGGAAATTCAAAAAACGCTGGAAACCAGTTTCAGTAACCAACTCTTTTGGGTAATCGCGGATGTGACAAATCATAGTTTTAAGGAAAAGAGTAACTACCATTATTTTGACCTGGTCGAAAAAAGGCCGGGGACTACGGATATCGTGGCAAAGATAAATGGGAAGGCATGGGGTACAGGATCGGCAGGCATAAGAGAATTCGAACGTATCACGGGTCAAAAGTTCACTAATAATATTAATGTGCTTGTCCAGGTCAAAGTGAGCTATCACTCCGTATTTGGGCTATCCGTCGATATCGTCAATATTGATACGAATTTCACGATTGGTGTTCTGGAGCAGCAACGCCTGGAAACATTGCGTCTTTTAGTTGAAAAGAATCCAGATGTAATTAGCAAAATTGGAGACACCTATCACACAAGGAACAAAGCACTTCTATTGGAAACGGTTATCCAAAAAATTGCTTTGGTCTCCTCAAAATCTTCAGCCGGCAGACAGGATTTTCTGCATACTCTGGAAAGTAATCAATATGGCTACCGCTTCTCTGTTAGTGAATACCATACCGTCGTCCAAAATGAAGCAAACGTAATGGTATTACGCCAGGCAATGATTGATATTTTTAACTCTCAAAAAAAATATGATGCAGTTGTTATTATCAGGGGTGGCGGGGCACAGACTGATTTTCTCATATTTGACAATTACAACACAGGATTGGTAATCGCTAAGTTCCCTATCCCAATCATTACAGGCATTGGACATCAGAAGAACGAAACCGTGACAGACCTGATGGCTCATACTGCCACAAAGACACCAACCAAGGCAGCTGAGTTTATCATCAATCACAACAGGAATTTCGAAGACGAGATCATTAACCTCCAAAAAACAGTAATTATCAAGTCTCAGCAGCTATTTTCAACCAATTTCCAAAGCCTTAGTACTTTGAATAGTACCGTTGTGAATAAGTCGAGAACATTTCTTAATGATTACAAGGACCTCCTAGTTGCAGCAAACCAGGTCGTGATTAATAAGACAAAGTCGGTATTATTCAATAAAAATGCCCAATTGAACAGCATATCTACATCTTTAATAACAAAACCTCGTATGCTAACGGCGAGCAAGATCAACGATCTGTCCAATCTTCAGAAAAATTTCAAAGCATTTACATCAAAATACTCACAGAATCAAAGAGCTTACCTGGAACACTATGCCTCTATGATACGGATGATGGCGCCTGACAATATTCTAAAGAAAGGCTTTGCTATTGTTAAGCAAAATGGAAACATTACCAGTGATGCGACAAAATTTCATCCCGGTTCGGATATAGAAGTTATCCTATCTTCAAAATCGATTAAATCTACTGTTAAAACTAATTCTGACTACAATGGAAACGACTTTAACATATGAAGCAGCGTATGCTGAATTAAAAAAAATTGCACAGGAAATCGAAACTGAATCTGTTTCTGTTGATGTTTTGGCAGCCAAAGTTAAACGAGCTTCTGAACTTATTACTTATTGTCAGGACAAACTACGGTCGACTGAACAGGAGGTTAATAATATTATAAAACAAATGGAGTCCAAGCCCACATCAAACGGATAGACTACCCGATCATTGGGGGCTGTCGTAATTCAATACAGGAACCACAAAGACACGAAGGCACAAAGGAATACAAGAAAACAATTTGACAATTTGGTAATTTGATAATTAGCCAATTGTGCGTGGTAGGCGAAGTCTTTGTGTCTCTTTGTGCCTTCGTGCCTTTGTGGTTCCTGTATTGGCAGGTTACCAAACTGTTTTCCGCTTATTTCGCCCTCATGCTATTCCCTTTCGCCTCATGCGTCAGTTCCGCCAACCCCAATGCTTCCAGCAACGGTGGAATATACATTCCGAACCGCCCACGCAATCCCTTCTTCAACCCATACCATCCACCTACAGGGTTGTCAGGAGCACGACCCCAGGCCTCGACCGTTCCTGGCTTCGCAGGCTTCTGTTCATCGGCGCTGCCGAGTTCCATCCAGTCGCCATGCTTCTTCAGCATCGCATGCAGATCGTCGATGCAGCGGTAGTCGTACAATAAAACGGTCTTACCCACCGTGCATACCAATACCTCCCTGCTGTCTTTCAGATCAGCATGCATAGTATAAGCCGATGACAAAGGTGGTGTCTTCAGTTGAAGGGGTTTCTCACTGGTACCTGTCTTATATTTCATTCGATGATTCTTATTGTTTAAAAATATCGGTCGATGAGCCGACGAGGGAAAGTATTTCGGCATTAGGCTTCGTCTCCGGGCCGCTG
>DATHKS010000586.1:0-4383 GCA_035488975.1 Chitinophagaceae bacterium
TTTTTGACTTTTGACTTTTTACTTTTGACTTTCCTGACTTACCTGATCACGTACGGTATTGTTGCTTGAGGTAACGAAACCATCGGCTGTAATACCGCCACACTGCTCCAACATATTATTTTCAAATGTATGCCTTGCCCGCACAGTATCCGCGTATGTCACCAGGCTATGACCGGTATTGCACTTTGAGAACTTATTGGCCGCGATCTGCGTTGCCTGTACGCCTACCAGTTGTACCAGGGACTCTCCATTCGCTGTATTACAATCGCTAACCTTGTTGTTACGGAATGACAGATTAGGGCCCATAGTACTTTCATCATTACCGCCGCGGTACACGCTCAGCAATACGCCATTGACCCCGGAGAACTTATTGTTGTCGATAACGATCTTCTCTGCATTGTAGTAACCTTTATTATCTTTCTCGTCGTCCATCATGAATCCGTTGCATTTATTGTCCGCAAACTGGCTGTTCCGTATGATCAAACTATCGGCCACCATGTATTTATAGCAATGATAAATGTCCAAACAACCCTTCGCCCGGTCAAGCTTGCTCAGATTGCAGTTGCTAACAACAAGATTAAAGTGGTTCGAACTTCCGCTGCTATCATTACATATGAAGTGTTGCGCCTGTACATTACTGCCATCGATAGCGAGACCCGACAACGTCAGATGCCCATTGCCTTTTATAAGGAATACGGCCAGCTGATTGCCTGAACTGATATGAACGGGACTTTTTGAAGCGGATGTAAAAATCACCCTGCTGGAAATAGTAAATGGTTTATCGAGAGAATATTCCCGGGCCGTAAGTTGAATGATCATCGGCCGGTTTTGACTCAATGCATTGTGTACATCTGTTGCATTTGCACAGGGAATTGTTAAAGCGGGCGATGCCGGTATCAGTTCTTTTTTAGGAAACCAGGTAGCGCCGGTCTGCCCATAGGCATTCGCCTCCAATTGGTGGAGCAGTGCAAGATTGGTAAACCCAGCCGCAGGGGGCAATACATGTCCCAGTCTTTTTTTAGCGGCCTCTTGCAATGAGTCAGGCAAAGCGGTTGATTTGGTAGAAGCGGATACAGGGATGGGCTGGTTTCCATTTTTTTGAATACCCAGTTCGAGTTTATTGAAGCCGCTGGTCAAGCCCTGGGGGATAGATCTGCTTACTTCATTACCGGCAAAGGCAAACCCACCAATATCATCGAATGCCCGATAGATCACGCTATCGCTCTTATTATAAAATATATTCTTTACGAGAAACACATTGCTTGGCGGGACACTGCGTTCTGTATCGCTCCCTTCACAGAATGAAATAGAAGAGCAATTGTAGAATGTGTTATTTGCCACCACGGCATCGGTTACGGGTACATAACGGAAAGCCGGAGAGTTGGGAACGCCATTCATAACGGAAAGGGGTGAACGAAAATCGATACCCCGGCAGTTATAAAAAAGGTTATTAACCACCCATTGACCCTTGTTAATGATCCGTACACCGCCTGTGCCGGCCTTTCCATTTCCCAAAAACACATTGTTCTCGACAGTATTGAAATTGCCGTGACGCAATACCACGCCTCCCTGGCATTCTTTGAACACATTATTACGAATCACATTGCTGCAGGACTTGATCGACACGATCTCGGTCTCACCATCGCAATGCTCGAAGAAATTATCAATGATCTGCGTATTCGAGTTGAACTCGCAATGCTGGGATACACCCACGCGGATGATCTCGCCGCTATTGGATGCCAACGGCGGACGATGGCCAAAATAGTTATGATCGAGTGAATGAAAATTCGAACGACTGCGATCATCATCCAGGATCACCGCTATCATCACACCCATATTCTTTTTATCCCGGAAACTGCAATGATCGACGCGATTGTTCTTTCCGTATAGGGATATCCAATAATTCTCCTGCATGCGTTGGGGATTATTGAAATCGTTGATCACGCTATTGGTAAGGCGGCAATGATTGGCGAGTTTGTCGTTATTGATCCGAAAATCAACCACCGCATCATCTCCGGCATAGCCTTCGGTAAACAGTAGCCCGTCAACGGTGATATAGTCACCTCCGAATTTCAATTGCGAATGACCGGCAATGATCACTTTCCCCGGCGTCTCTGCCTTGAATGTAATGGGTTGCTCAACGGTACCATGACAATCCAGTTTCATGATAATATCGTTCCAACGGCCATTTTTAAGCACAATGATGTCGCCAGGCCTGGCTTCGCCATTTGCTTTTTTCAATTCATCGGCGTTACCAACGATAATGGTACGGGCATGCGAAGCCAGGCAGGTAACAGCAAGAAAGAATAACGGGAACAATCTTTTCATAGCGGCTATTTTTTACGTGTATTTTTAATTGGGATACGTAAGGACGATTCGCGGACAATGAGTTTGGGTTTTAATACCTCATCCACGCCACTCATGTCTCCATTATTATGCATGGTCTCAATAAACAGTTTGGCCGCTGCTTTACCTAGTTCAAATGCAGGCTGATCCACGCTGGAGATTCCCGGCGTTAGCAGGCTTACGACAGGTTCATTATTAAAACCCACCAACCCGATATCCTGTGGCATCCGCAGTCCTTTTTCTTTAATGGCCAGCATGGCACCGATGGCCATACGGTCGCTGATGGTAAAGATGGCATCGGGTCTTTTCTTCATGTTCAACAACTCCTGCGTAGCGAGGTAAGCATAGTCCTGGTTAAAATCACAATAGATGATCAGGTCATTAACTGGTTTCATCTTGTATTTCTTCAACGCCTTACAATAGCCTTCGAGGCGCTGGTTGCTGATGCCGAGATTTTTTGGTCCGGCAAGAATGGCGATTCGCTTATATCCCTGTTCGATCAGGTGTTCGGTGGCCTGGAAGCCTCCATCTTCGTTATCTATACGCACGCCCGGCGCTTTCAGAAAAGGCGTGGTCCGGTCAAAGACGACCATCGGCATTTGATTTTCCTGGATCTTTCTGAAATGATCGAACACTTTCGTTTCACTCGACACCGAAATAATAAAACCATCTACCAGGCTATCCAATAGCCGGCGCGTATTGACGATCTCGCGGCCAAATGATTCATTGCTCTGGCATACCATCACCGTATAACCTGCCTCGAGCGCTACTTCATCAATACCTTTGATCATGGTTGATAACATATAGTCAAGGTTAGGGACAATGACTCCGATAGTATGCGTTTGTCTTTGGCGGAGGCTTAGTGCAAGCCTGTTGGGCTGGTAGTTGAGTTTTTGGGAAAGAGCCATCACGGCCTGCCTGGTTTCTACATTCACATCCGGCGCGTTCCGCATGGCGCGGGAGACGGTAGATATGGAAACATTCAATTGCCGCGCGATGTCTTTAATAGTAGGAGGCTTGTTCATATGGCATGGGCATCTGGCGCTAAAGCTAGGATAAAGATGATTACGGAAATACCGGTAACGGTTCCGGTAACGTTACCGGTTCTATTTTTTTAGATATTGTCTATTTAATGCTCATTTCACCTCATTATTAGTTGCAGAATTAAGAATTATTGGAAATCTTCAAACAGGTCAAAAAATCAGGCGTCTTTATTTCCCGCTAATATTACATGGGGAATTGGGCTGCACATTTCAGCAGCCTATTTATTCCCGAATGAATTCACTAAATGACGATTTGCTTATATGAGTAAAAAAATTGCCCTCGTTACAGGCGGCAGCCGTGATATCGGTCGCGCCGTCTCCGTTCAGTTAGCCGCTGCAGGCTATAAAGTTTGTGTCAATTATTTTGGGAGTAAGGATATGGCGGATGAGACCATTCGCCTGATCAAAGAGGCCGGCGGTGAAGCCATCAGTGTTCAGGCCGACATGACCAAAGCTTCCGATGTGCAGCAATTGGTTGATGCCTGCATAAATGCATTCGGCCCGGTAATCCATGTACTGGTAAACGTAGCCGGCGGCCTGATGGGGCGTAAGCCGCTTGCCGACCTGGACGAAGCATTCTGGGACTCGGTGATCAATGTAAATCTTAAATCGGCCTATCTCTCCACCCGGGCCGTGGTGCCACATATGACAGAAGGCGGCGCTATCGTTAACTTCTCTTCGCAAGCTGCCCGTGATGGCGGAGGAGGCGGTGCATTAGCTTATGCCACTGCTAAGGGCGGCGTTCTTACGCTCACACGCGGCTTAGCTAAGGAGCTTGGCCCGAAAGGCATCCGCGTGAATTGCGTATCGCCGGGTATGATCAATACCAGCTTCCACAATACGTTCACCAAACCGGAAATACGTAGCAATGTTGCCGCGGCTACACCGCTGCGTCGTGAAGGCGACCCGAAAGAAGTGGGCAACCTGGTGGTGTACCTGGCGGGAGAGGGTGCTTCCTTTATTAATGGGGAAAGTGTGGAGATCAACGGAGGGA
>DATHKS010000587.1:0-3497 GCA_035488975.1 Chitinophagaceae bacterium
CTCGCAGGACATATCGTATGCCAGTTGGTGGAGGAGAAAATATTTCACTCCGGGAAATGAAACAATAGTCCGCCATGCCTGATCGCAAATCATCTTCATCCATAGATCGATTCAAATCCGCCGGGAATACTGAGGTCATCATATTGGCGGGTGGGCTCGGGACAAGACTGCGCGAAGCCGTACCGGAGTTGCCGAAGTGCATGGCGCCCGTGGCTGGCCGACCGTTCTTATTTTATGTGATCAACTACCTGCGCATGCAGGGCCTGGCAAAATTCATCTTCGCGCTGGGTTACAAACATGAAGTGATCGAACAATATCTCGCCGATAATTTTCATACACTCGACTATCAATGCGTGATCGAGGCTGAGCCCTTGGGCACCGGTGGTGCTGTACAACTAGCCTGCCGCCATGCCTCATCGAAGAATGTGGTGGTCACTAATGGCGATACGTTATTCAAGGCTGATATCAGCACGCTTCTTTCGCTGCACCACCGGTTACAGGCTATTTGTACCCTTGCATTGAAGCCGATGCATAATATGGACCGCTACGGCGTAGTGGACGTGGATGAAAACGGAATAGTAGAGAGTTTGAAGGAGAAACAATATTACGAACAGGGGCTTATCAATGGCGGACTCTACGTTCTCGATCGGGAAGCATTCCTTGCGGCGGGTTTCCCGGATAAATTTTCATTCGAGACCGATTTCCTGCAGCGTAACGTATCCGACAAAAATATAGCGGGGATCCAACAGGAAGGATACTTCATCGATATCGGGATACCGGAAGATTTTCTCCGTGCGCAGGAAGAATTTAAGCGCGCGCCATTGGATCTCTCAGCGATCGATGATCGATGGACTTTGTTTCTCGACAGGGATGGTGTGATCAATGAGGATAAGCCCGGCAGTTATATCTTCTCGCCCGAAGAATTTAGATTCATGAAAGGGGGGCCGGAGATCTTTGCAAAATTCGCACGACTCTTCAAATATATCATCGTCATCACCAATCAGCGGGGAATAGGAAAGGGCCTCATGACGGAAGCCATGCTTCAACTGATTCATGCGAAGATGTCGGGGGCTATCACCGGCGCGGGCGGAAGATTGGATGGTATTTACTTCGCGTCCTCACTCAGGAATAATGATTACCTGCGAAAGCCAAATCCGGGGATGGCGGTCTGCGCGCTTCGTGATTTCCCGGGGATCGATCTATCCCGTTCCATCATGGTGGGAAATAATATAAGCGATATGCAATTTGGGCGAAATGCCGGGATGTACACGGTGTTCCTGTCGACGACTAACAAGGCCATCCGGCTGCCGCATCCGGATATAGACCTGCAGTTCGATTCCCTGTCGGATTTTGGAGAAGCTTTATGACGATTGATGAAATTTCGCCGGACTTTTTCCGTTAAGGGGCGTTGAATCCCGGGAGGAGCCTATTTTAACAGCTTGTTGGAGCGGAGTTCCCCTGGATTAAGCAGTACTTTTGTAAATGGCTAAACTGATCCCGGTGAAATCTACGGCGTTCAAAATAATCCTTGTTTTTTTAAGTGTAATTATCGCTGCGGCGAGCTACGCCCAGCCGATCACGGCACAGGACAGGAAGAGATTGCGTGTGAAGGAGGATAGTCTCGCGGAGTATTCGCGCTACCTGGCTACGGACACGCTTACGGAGGATCGCATGATCTCCGATAGCATTTTCACTCGGGTGCTGGTGAGAACGCTGCAGATCAGGAATTCTTTCTTCTATCCTTTCGATTCGCTAAAGGGCGTTTCGAAACTATATTCGCCGGATACCACTTTTCGCATTTTCACCTGGAATATCCAGTTCAATGATTATTATTCGCGACAGAAGGGTGCCATCCAAATGAAGACAAAGGATGGCTCGCTGAAACTCATTCCTCTCAGGGATGTCTCGGAATTTACCATGCAGGCTACGGATTCCGCCCGTACGAAGAGCAACTGGATTGGGGCTGTCTACTATAACATGATCGAGACATCTTACAACGGGAAGAATTATTATACATTATTCGGGTTCGATCCTTTCAGCGTACAGAGCAGTAAGAAATGGATAGAGGTGATGTACTTCAATGACAGGAATGAGCCTGTCTTTGGTGGCCCGTTCTTCAATTTTTCGCAGGATAGCGTGTCGAAGAAACCTCAATATCGTTTCAGTCTTGAATTCAAGAAGGATGCCCGCATTTTGGCCAATTATATTCCTGACCTGGGAGTGATCCTGGTGGATCATCTCATTTCAGAAACGGATGAGCCGGATAACAAATGGACCTATGTTCCAGACGGAGACAACGAGGCGTTCAAGTGGGAGAATGGGAAGTGGGTGCATATTAATAAGGCATTCGACTACAAAGTGGATATGAAGGGGGTGGATCCATATCTGGGCAATCCGCCACTCGGTGATCCCCTGATGGACAATAAGGGCAACCGTAATGACAAGAAACTGGAGCAGAGTACTGAGAAGAATAAGACGAAGGAGAAGGTGCCGGTGAAGGATAATTAGAGGGCGGAGCTGGTGCGTCGGGTTGCCAACCGCAGTCTTGGGTTGCCAACCCGCCTAATCTCTCGATCGGTTGACACCCAGTTGACACCTGGATGACACCTGGATGACACCTGGATGTCAACCTCAACCGATCAGAAACGTTTATACCCGTTTAAAAACGGCTGCTGTGCTATATTTCTGCCGTCAGCTCCTTAGGCGGGTTGCCAACCGCGGATTCGGGTTGGCAACCCGAATCCGCGGTTGGCAACCCAAAAAAAGCTGCGTTCAGTACATACCGAACGCAGCTTGCTTCTATTCTTCTCAACGCTTGTTGCCGGAAATCCACTCAGTCGTCCAGCCTCAACACCGCCAAAAACGCTTCCTGAGGGACCTCCACATTACCGATCTGTCTCATCCGCTTCTTTCCCTCCTTCTGCTTTTCCAGCAACTTTCTCTTACGACTGATATCACCCCCATAACACTTAGCCGTCACATCCTTCCGCATCGCCGATATCGTCTCCCTGGCCACCACCTTCGCGCCGATCGCCGCCTGGATCGCGATCTGGAACTGCTGCCGCGGCAGCAACTCCTTCAGCTTCTCACACAATTTTCTGCCAAATTCCTGCGCCCGGCCCCGATGGATCAATGCACTCAATGCATCCACCTTATCATTGTTCAACAGGATATCCATCTTCACAATATCCGCGTCCCGGTATCCGATCGGATGATAATCGAAAGAAGCATACCCTCTCGTCTGTGATTTTAATTTATCGTAAAAGTCAAACACGATCTCCGTCAGCGGCATCTCGAAAATAAGTTCGACCCGCGTTGTAGTAAGGTAACTCTGGTTGATCAGCAGACCCCGCTTACCCAAACAAAGCGTCATGATATTGCCGATATATTCCGGCTTTGTAATGATCTGCGCCTTGATGAAAGGCTCCTCTATCCGGTCCGTCTTCACGGGTTCGGGAAACTCGGTCGGGTTATTCACGATCACCTTCTCCCCTTTC
>DATHKS010000588.1:0-3943 GCA_035488975.1 Chitinophagaceae bacterium
CTATTGCTGAAAATGAAAGTCGGACTGCTCGATAATCCCTATCCTGAAAAAGCCGCCGCTGCAAATTTCGGCAGGCCCGAATACCAGGCCACGGCGCTCGATGCGGCCCACGAGGCGATGACATTGCTGAAAAATGAGAACAATACACTTCCACTATCCAGGAATAAAAAGATCCTCGTTGCCGGTCCATCTGCACAAAGCATCAGCGCACTCAATGGCTGCTGGAGTTACACCTGGCAGGGAAAGGAAGAACAATGGTATCCCGCAGACAGCAAAACAATTCTCCAGGCCATCACGGATAAACTCGGCGCATCGAATGTAACGACCAACACCGGCAAAGGATTCGATAGCCCACTCAACTACGATGTTGCCACGCTTACGGCTGCCGCGCAGGGTGTTGATGCGATAGTGTTGTGCATCGGTGAAAATGCGTATGCTGAAAGTCCCGGCAATATCACCGACCTCGCCTTGCCCGGCCCGCAGGCAGACCTGGTGAAGGCAGCAGTCGCAACCGGCAAACCGGTGATCGTTGTGCTAACAGAAGGCCGCCCTCTCTTCATTACGAAGGAAGAGCCGCAATTGAAAGGAATACTCATGGCCTACTGGAGTGGTAAGCGTACCGCGGAGGCCGTGGCTGACGTGCTCTTCGGCGACTACAATCCTTCAGGCATCCTTCCATTCAGCTATCCACGCAGCATGGGAGAAATGGTGCTGTACGATCGCAAACCCACAGAGGATGTCAGGGAGATATTCAATTCGGATATGACAATGGATGGCTACAAGCCGCTTTTCCCATTTGGCTTCGGGCTTAGCTATACCAGTTTCGGATACAGCGATATCAAGTTGAGCGCAGATAAATTAAACGCTACAGGAAAACTCACCGTTTCCATTACCCTCACCAACACGGGCAATAGGGAAGGCAAGCACGCAGTCGAATTGTACAGTCGCGATCTCTATGCCAGCATCACCCCGAGCATGAAGCGTCTTCGGGCCTTCAAGAAGATATCTCTTAAGCCGGGAGAAAGCCGCGCAGTAACATTCACGATCGATAAGAACGACCTGGCCTTTGTAAATGCAGCGTTGAAGACCGTGACGGAGCCCGGTGAATTCGAATTGATGATCGGGGAGAAGAAGGTTAAATTCGAGTATCAGCCATAGTAATAATGAAACGAATTTTTTTCTTCATTGTCTCTGCCATTGCCTGCTGCCATTTATCATGGGGCAGACCGGAACCTCCTGTAACATTCTTTGCCGCCGATCATTCCTATCTGCGGTTCACGGGCAGGGTCGATTTCACCGATCCGAAACTGCCGCGTTTCTGGCAGCCCGGCGTTTACATCACTACCAGGTTTAGCGGATCCATCTGCGAGATCATATTGAACGACGAGGTGCTTGGAGGGAAACACAACTATCTCGAACTGGTCGTTGACGGCATAGCCACGCGGATGCAGATGAGATCGAAGACCGATACTATAAGAGTGCCCGGTAAATTGGGCCCCGGTATTCACACACTTATTATTGTTAAGAATACCGAAGCCAATATCGGCTACATGGAACTGGTTGGATTAAGATGCGAGGCCCTGCTGAAATCGTTGCCTGAATCCAATCGCCGGATGGAATTTATCGGCAATTCAATCACGTGCGGCACCGGCAGCGATCAGTCCATCATTCCATGTGGCAAAGGACGATGGGAAGACCAGCACAATGCCTACATGAGCTACGGCGCACTCACGGCGCGTTCATTCAAGGCGGCATATCATCTCTCCTCCGTCTCCGGCATCGGGCTAATGCACAGTTGCTGCAACCTGGAGATCACGATGCCGCAGGTTTTCGATAAGATAAGTATGAGGGACGATACTATCGGGTGGGACTTCAAGCGGTATCAGCCCGGTATCGTAACTGTCTGTCTTGGACAAAACGACGGAATACAGGATTCTGCCATTTTTTGTGATAAATACATTGCCTTCATTGGACAATTGCGCGAACACTATCCCTCGGCGTCGATCATCTGCCTGACGAGCTCCATGGCAAACGAGAAGCTATCATCGTATATGAAAAAGATGTTAGCAGCGGTGATGTCTGCCCTGAAACGGAAAGGAGACGGGAAAATTTTCACCTATGCATTTTCCCGGCAATATCACAATGGCTGCGATGGCCATCCCGATCTCGCCGAGCACAAGCTCATCGCGGACGAACTCACAGGCTTTATTCGAAAAGCAATTAAATGGTGAATTATATTTAAGACTGGGCCGGTTCTGGCGCAGCCTGACATAATAGATGAGACACACCCAAAAACAACTATTGATCTTTAAACCTTTCATATGCATAACCAACAACAACGGCCATCGCTTCGCTGGTCAATCCTGCTCGTGAGTTTCATGCTGTCCGGAACAATACCATATGCCCAGTCCTCGTCCCAGTTTGACGGTAACGGCGACATCGGCGTCGTCATTCACAAAGGGTCCACATCTTACGACCCGGTCAAGCAGCAATACGAACTTGCCGGAGCGGGTACCAATATCTGGTTCACGAAGGACGAATTCCAGTATTCCTGGAAAAAATTAAAGGGCGACTTCATTCTCCAGGCCAGGGCTGTCTTCGAGGGAAAGGGTGTTGAACTACACCGCAAGCTGGGATGGATGGTCCGTAATACCACCGATACAGGTTCTGCCATGGCCTGCGCCACCGTTCACGGCGATGGTTTGACTTCTCTTCAGTATAGGAAAGCAGGCGGGGGAAATGTGGAAGAAGTGAGAAGCACTCTTTCCGCACCGGATATCATTCAATTGGAACGGAAAGGAAATAAATTCATCATGTCCGTGGCGGTCTTCGGTCAGCCATTCACGGTAACGGAAGTAGAGGATGTTAAACTCAATGACGAGGTGTACGCCGGCATTTTCATTTGTTCACACAACAAGGACGTATTGGAGAAGGCGGCCTTCAGCAATGTCCGCATCATCAGGCCTGCAAAAGACGACTTCATCCCATACCGGGATTATATCGGCAGTCACATAGAAATAATGGACGTCCACACCGGGCATCGCGATATCATTTATTCCGAGCCGCGGTCATTGCAGGCGCCTAATTTCATGAAGGATGGGAGGTCCCTTATCTACAATGCACAGGGCATAATGTATCGCCTGGATCTCGCCAGCCGGAAGCCGGTCGTGATCAATACCGATTCAATAAAGCAGAACAACAACGATCACACCGTCTCTAAGGATGGCAAATGGCTTGGGCTCAGCAGCTCGAGCGGCGAGAAAGAATACGGCTCTCTCGTATATGTCGTGCCGGTTTCCGGGGGAAAACCAAAGCGCCTCACCGCAACCGGCCCCTCTTATCTTCATGGATTTTCTCCTGACGGGAAATGGGTAACATTCACGGGACAGCGCAACAACGAATTTGACATATACAAGATTCCCGTGGCTGGTGGAAAGGAAGTTCGCCTTACCACCACTCCCGGGCTCGACGATGGGTCGGAATATAGCCCGGATGGAAAATACATTTACTTCAACTCTACCCGCAGCGGGTTGATGCAGTTGTGGCGTATGAAGACGGATGGCAGCGGGCAGGAACAACTGACAAAGGATGATTACAATAACTGGTTCCCGCATATATCTCCCGATGGGAAATGGATCGCCTTCCTTTCATTCTCAAAAGATATCAAGGCAGACGATCACCCTTTCTATAAACATGTATATTTACGGCTGATGCCGACGGATGGAACATCGAAGCCTGTTGTTATCGCTTACCTGTATGGCGGGCAGGGCTCGATCAATACTCCCTCCTGGTCGCCCGACAGCAAACAGATCGGTTTTGTTAGCAACACGGATGGGATTCAATAGGCATCGATTTGTATTGTCTAAATCTTTGAAAATACTATGTACACACCTTCTTCCTCTAAGTACGAGACAATGAAATACAACCGCTGCGGAAAGAGCGG
>DATHKS010000589.1:0-3424 GCA_035488975.1 Chitinophagaceae bacterium
GACGTCCCGGTAAGGATTTCTTTTGCGATAATGACCTTTCAATCCGATGAGGGGCGTCCCTGCATCTATCTTATTGGGGGAAGAAGGAAAAACAGCAATGGTATCAGCGCAATTTTCAATACCATCTACCGGTTTAATACAAGGGATAGTCAATGGTCGCAGGAACGATCACTTCCATACAACATTTCGGCAGGAACGGGAATTGCAAACAGCACAAATGAGATCCTTGTCTTCAGTGGTGATAAGGGCGAGACATTTCACAAGGAGGAGATGATCAATGCCGCCATCAATGATGAAAAGGACCAGCAGAAACGTGAGGAACTGGTAAAGAAGAGAATTGCCTTACTCGACGCGCATGCTGGTTTCACCAGGGAAGTGCTTTTATATAATATCGTGACGGATACCTGGAAGAAATTAAATCCGCTACCCTTCGGCTCCGTAACCACAACGGCCATTAAATGGGGCGATGAGATCATTATACCTAGCGGTGAAATTAAGGCCGGAGTACGCACACCTCTTATTTTAATGGGTAAAATAGTACCCTCCCGGCAAACAAGATCATTGCCATGAAACAATCGAAATATTATCCCTGGATCCTGGTCGGCCTGCTGTGGGGGGTAGCATTGCTGAATTACATGGATAGGCAAATGCTCAGCACCATGAAGCCTTCCATGATGATTGATATTGGCGAATTGCAGACCGCTACCAATTTCGGAAGGCTGATGGCCATCTTCCTCTGGATATATGGCTTCATGAGTCCCGTAGCGGGAATGATCGCGGATAGGATAAACAGGAAATGGCTTATCGTTGGAAGCTTGTTTGTGTGGAGTGCGGTTACACTTGCAATGGGTTATGCCACCACATTCGACCAGTTGTATTGGCTGCGTGCGGTGATGGGTATTAGCGAAGCCTTATACATCCCGGCGGGCCTGGCGCTGATCGCGGATTATCATTCAAGTAAGACAAGATCACTGGCTATCGGCATACACATGACCGGCCTGTATATGGGTCAGGCGCTCGGCGGATTTGGCGCAACCATCGCTGCGACTATTTCATGGCAGTCGGCCTTTCATTCCTTCGGCATCATCGGCATTGTCTATTCACTCGTGTTGATTCTTTTTTTAAGAGCAAAGAATCCCGCTACTGAGATGAAGGATATTGACAGGATGGCGGGGAATAAACAACCTCTTTTTAAAGGATTGGGGTTGCTACTAAGCAATATCTCATTCTGGCTTATCCTTTTTTATTTCACTGTACCGGGCATTCCGGGATGGGGGATAAAGAACTGGTTGCCTACTTTATTCGCTGAGAATTTAAACATTGACATGAGTAAGGCGGGGCCTTTGTCCACTATTACTATCGCGGCCTCCTCATTGTTGGGAGTGATCTTTGGCGGCATCCTGTCTGATCGTTGGGTGCAGAAGAATTTGAAAGGCAGAATTTATACGAGCGCCATCGGCCTTGCCCTGACCATACCCGCTCTCCTGTTGATAGGCTATGGTCATTCACTCTTCAATGTAATTGGCGCGGCCTTTCTCTTTGGTTTCGGCTTCGGAATGTTCGACGCCAACAACATGCCAATTCTCTGCCAGTTTGTATCCTCCCGGTACAGGGCCACGGCCTATGGACTGATGAATATGACGGGCGTATTTGCCGGGGCCTTTATCACAGATCTATTGGGCAGATCGACCGATGCCGGGAATTTGGGGAAGAGCTTTTCCATGTTGGCGGGAATTGTTCTTGCTGCGCTGATTATCCAATTGCTCTTTCTTCGTCCCAAGGCGAATGACTTTGATGACAAATAAAAAATCATTGAAATGAATAGAAGAAACGTATTTCTTAAATTAAGGGCGGCGTCATTGTCCATGCTGTCGCTGTGCCTGGTAACAAAGGTGCCTGCCCAGCAACTGAACCATATTTACAAAAGCGGTGACGATGGGTACAGTTGTTTCCGCATTCCCGCCCTGGTCACAACTACCAGGGGAACTGTATTGGCTTTCGCTGAAGCGAGGAAGAATGGTTGTGGCGACGCGGGTGACATTGACCTGGTGGTGAAGAGATCGGAAGATGGGGGTAAGACCTGGAGCGCAATGCAGATGGTGTGGAATGATTCTACCAATACATGCGGCAACCCGTGCCCGGTGGTAGACCAGGAATCCGGGAATATCGTATTGCTGAGCACATGGAATCTCGGCACC
The DNA here is from genome assembly GCA_035488975.1 of Chitinophagaceae bacterium. Lineage (GTDB taxonomy): Bacteria > Bacteroidota > Bacteroidia > Chitinophagales > Chitinophagaceae > DATHKS01. The sequence continues at coordinate 2,199 of DATHKS010000589.1, forward strand.
GATCACGAAAAAGATATCATCAATGGAACATCCAGGGATACGCGCAGGGTATTCGTTCTGTCTTCAGCCGATGATGGAAGAACATGGTCGGCCGCTAAAGAGATCACCCAAAATGTAAAGAAAGATAATTGGACCTGGTATGCGACCGGTCCAGGACGGGGTGTACAGGTCAGCAAGGGAAAGCATAAAGGTCGCCTGGTCATTCCTTCCAATCATGTGGTTGCCGGAACGAAACAGAACTATTCGAAGGTCATATATTCCGATGACGGCGGCAGCACCTGGAGACTGGGTGGCGTGACACGGCAGGACAGCGTAAATGAGTCCACGGTCGCCGAGCTCTCCAATGGCCGGCTTATGTTGAATATGCGCAATGCCAGCAAGAAGAGAGAGCGGCAAACGGCCATCAGCAAGAATGGTGGTAAGAGCTGGTCGTCAATCAAGGCTGATACTGCATTGATCGAACCGGTGTGCGAGGGAAATCTTTTGCAGTATAAATTTGGAGATAAGAAGGAAGCATTGCTGTTTTGCAATCCGGCCAGCAGGGCTTCCCGTGCACAAATGACCATCCGCGTAAGTTATGATAACGGGAAGACCTGGGCCTCCCGGAAATTGTTATACGCCGGGCCTTCCGCTTATTCCTGCATGACGATACTGCCGAATGGGAATATCGGCTGCTTCTATGAAGCGGGCTTACAAAAGCCGTATGAAGGAATTGTCTACGAGGAGATAAGCTTGGCGGATATTAATACAACTGACTAAAACAAGATGTCGATGAATAAGAAATTGCTGCTCTTTACCCTATGGGTTCTTCTCCAGGGTAAGACGGAGGCACAACAGGTGATAGCCTTATACGAGACCGTACCGAATTCTATCGCTTCTACTGAGGTCAGGGAGCGGTCAGATACGGCTAACAGCAGGATACGCACGAGCAGGGTGACAGTACCCACATTGACAGCCTTCTTTCCCGAGAAGGGCAAGGAGAATGGTACGGCGGTGATCATATGCCCGGGAGGTGGCTATTCTTACCTGGTGGTGAACCAGGAGGGAAGCGAAGTGGCGGAAGCCTTTAATAAAAAGGGCGTAACGGCTTTTGTATTGAAGTACAGGTTGCCGAATGACCTGATCATGCGCGATAAGGCGATTGGACCTTTACAGGATGCACAGCAGGCCATAAAGATGGTTCGTGAGAAAGCAGTAGAATGGAATATCGATCCCGCGAAAATCGG
>DATHKS010000590.1:0-9639 GCA_035488975.1 Chitinophagaceae bacterium
GTGATGACCAGCCTGCTTGCGATGGTTTGGAAGGAATGACTGATCTCTTCGAAAATAAACTAAAGCAAAGCGAACCGGTCTCCTAAGTGCAGCCACGAAACTTATTAACTAATCAACTTCCCAGCCAGGCAACTCCCGTCAAAAACCTACCTTTCCTTCAAATAATTCATCATGAGCACAGAAATCTTATCGGGAAATTCCGCTGCCGAGAAGGCGGCCTATATCACAGCCATTGCCTCCATTGCCACGGCGGACAACACTGCCTCTGAAAATGAGATCAATTACCTGCTTAACCTGGCGGATCATGCGGGCCTGGGTGATGCCGACAAAGAGGGTGTAAGGGAAGCCGCCCTGGATAAAACGGGCAGTCGTCTAAAACCGGCGCTCGACACGCTGAAGCCAAGTGAGCTCCGGTTTTCGCTGGTGGCCGATCTTATTGCCTTTGCCGAATCGGATAGTAATCTCGCACCACAGGAGAAAGAGCAGATTGCCTGCATCGCGGATTATCTGGGCATCACTTCTGATCAGTTGGGAACACTCCACGAATATGTGCAACACGCCTCTAACCAATCTGCTGAAGGCATGGCGCTGTCTGCAACCGCGGGTAGTGGAGGAATAATGGATAAACTGAAGAGTTCCGGTATTGATATGGGCAGCCTCACCAAGGGAATCCTGAGTTTTGTGGGACCAATGATCATTGGTAACCTGGTATCGAAGGGACTTAACAAAAATAGTGGCGGGGCCAGTACCGGCGGACTTAGTAATATCAGTTCATTGGTAGGGAGTCTTACCGGTGGCAAGGGGCTGTCGGGAATAGGAGGCTTTTTATCGAATTTGTTGAAATAAGGAATTGGGTTGGCAACCCAATTCTTACCTTTTATGGGATGTCAACTGGTTGACACCCGGTTGACATCCTTTCTACTAAATATCAGTTCATTGGTAGGAAGTCTTACCGGTAGCAAGGGGCTGTCGGGCATAGGAGGCTTTTTATCAAATTTGTTGAAATAGGGAATTGGGTTGCCAACCCGGATCCGGGTTGGCAACCCAATTCTTACCTTTTATGGGATGTCAACTGGTTGACACCCGGTTGACATCCTGTCTACAATTCTTACCCGCTACCCGGTGATAAGCATTTATTAGTCGCTTATACTTGGATTGACGTTCCCGGATGTCAACTGGTTGACACCTGGGTGACATCCCTGTCTGGCATGATTTTACTCCATTCTTTGCATGATCAATCACTTAGTCCATGCCGCTGATCTGGGATACGACTGGATCGATATCGAAGGCGCCAGCAAAGAAGAACTACAGGAGATCGCCGAGAAATACCAACTTCATGAAGAATCAGTCAGCGATCTCCAACAACCCGACCACCTCCCAAAATACGAACGGCTCAAAGAATACAATTTCGTCATCCTCCGCGTCTACACCGGCGATGAAGACCCACAAGCCGATACCGTCAGGGAATTATCCAATAAAGTCGCCGTCTTCTGCTCCGAGAAGTTCGCCATCACCATTCACCAACACCCCTGGAAAGCCATTGAAGAAATAAGGGAAGAACACATTAAAAAAGGCGAATGTAAACGGCCGGATCACCTCCTGAACGAGATCATCAAAGCCGCACTCCTCAGCTTCGATTCGCCCGCCGCCAAACTCCACGCCACCATCGAACGCTATGAGGAACATGTCTTCCTCAAAGAAAAAAGCGTCTCATTATTAAAAGGTCTCTATTTCCTGAAAAGAAAAGTGGATGTCGTTCGTCGCCTCCTGCAGTTGTATTTCGATATCGTAGATCATATTGATCCCCAGGAATCCACCAACGCCTATACCCGCGATACCCGCGATCTCTACGTCAAACAAAAGATCATCTTCGACGGGTTAGCCGAAAACACCAATCACCTGCTTTCGATCTACTTCAATATATCATCTCAGAAAACGAATGAGACCATCCGGGTGCTTACCATATTCTCCGTATTCTTCATGCCCCTCACCTTCATTGTCGGCGTGTACGGAATGAATTTCGATTTTATGCCGGAACTGCATACCCGCTGGGGCTATCCCCTCGTGCTGCTCATTATGGCCATCGTAGTCGTTAGCATATTTATCTGGTTCAGGAATAAGAAATGGCTCTGATCAAAGATGCTCCTTCAATTCAACCGCTGTAACAATGCCCTGCTTCCGCCATGATTCCCTGCCATCCTTATAAATGATGAAAGTAGGAAGACTCTCCACACCAAGTTCTTTCCCAAGTGCAGCCTGCTCTCCGCCATCGACCGGCACGAAAACAACCGACGATCCTTCCTCTCGCAACAACGAGTCCACTACCGGTTTCATTCTTACACAAGGTGGACACCAGGGCGCACCGAAATCCACCAGCACTGTCTTCCCTGGCGGTATCATCGCCAGATAGGCCGTCATCGAAAGTTGTGGAGCATCTTTTCTTCCCTCCAATATCTTACCTGCCTTCTTCCATTCAGCGATCCCGCCCGCCATCTTGTAGACAGTATATCCCCGCTCCCGAAGCCAGGCAGCTGCCGCTGCACTCCTTCCACCACTCAGGCAATAAGTGTACACCGGTCTCGATTTGTCCAGTGAAGCAGCTCTTTCTTCGAATTGTTCCCGATCGTTCCAGTCGGCCCACAATGAATTGCGCAGGTGACCGGCCTTGAACTCGCCTACAGTACGCACATCCAGAATCTGTACAGCTGGCGCAGTGATTGCCTTCTCAAAGGAGTCGACCGGTAATTCAGCAGGTTGCTGCGCATTAGCCATGAAGGTGAAAAGGACAAGACCGGCGCCTAAAAGATATCTTAATAGAAATGACATAGGGTTCATATTAGTACAAAAGTAATCTCATTTGATGTTTCAGGCGCCAGGTAAAAACGTGACAGCCACCGGCATTAAAATCATCAATCATTCAAAGTTGCTTGATTAGATTAAGCGATGTAGTATATTAGAGCCTTACTTTTCTAACCCAAACCATCATATGACTGGAAATTTACCCGTGTTACTTATCATCGATGACGACTCAGATTTCTGCCAGTTATTGATCAGTCTCATGGATAATACCCTCCTCCAGGTAGAAGCCGTCCATACACTCGGTCAGGCACAACTGATCATCGACCAGGAAAGACCGCATGTCATCCTCCTCGACCAGCATCTCCCCGACGGCCTCAGCATCGATTTCATTCCAAAGATCCGCTCCGCCGGCGGTAAGATCAATATCATCATGATCACCGCAGATCTCAATAGCCTCGTAGCCGTCGATGCGCGCGAAAGAGGCGTCAGACATTTCATCAGCAAGCCCTGCAGTTTCAAGACCATCACCGATCTTGTGTATTCGACTCTTCCCTGAAACATTCTACTGTCCGCTAACCGTCCCATTGTAGGGAAGATTTTCCCTTCTTTTTAGTGAGTCCTCCTCACTTCATGGCATGATACTTTCATGCTAATGATATTAACCATTCAATAAAAATTTGTTATGAAAAAGACAGTCATTCTGTGCATGACCCTGGCCGCAGGTCTGGTGGCCTGCAACAACCAGGGATCCGATAAAGACAGCGTGGAGAAAGCCGATTCCACCAACCAGGTAAAAATGGACTCGTCCACTACCGCGCAACCCGCAATAGCGACAGACCAGGAAACGACTGACTTCCTTGTGAAAGCTGCCAATGGCGGCATGACGGAAGTAAAGGCTGCCGAGATCGCCTCCACGAAGAGCTCCAATAAATCTATCACCGATTTTGCAGCGATGATGAAGACTGATCATGGCGCAGCCAATAGCGAAGTGATAGCCCTCGCTCAAAAACGCAACGTCACGCTACCGACAAGCGTAAGTGACAACAGCCAAAAGGAACTGGATGATATGGCCAAGATGAATGGTAAAGACTTCGACAAGGATTATGTAAAGGCCATGGTAAAAGGTCACGAAGAGACCGTGGATATGTTCAAGAAAGCCTCCGATAAGGTGAAAGATTCGGAAGTAAAGATTTTTATCGACAATACCCTGCCCACCTTGCAAAAACATCTCGATGCGATAAAGCAGATACAAAAGAATCTGAAATAGGGAAAACTAAAAAGTCAAAATTCAAAAGTCAAAATTCAAAAATAGACACTACCCGTCAGGGTTTTAACTTTCTGTTCGATCAGGGTCTATTTTTGAATTTTGACTTTTGAATTTTGACTTTGGCTTTTGACTTTTACCAGCCACGAGTGTTGTATAATCCTTTCCGCATAGTTGAATAGTTCGACATCCTCGTCGGCAAGCATTTCGTAATAGGCATCTTCGTATAGTTGCTTAAGGTCCTCGAGTTTTTCCTTGCTATACACAGTGAGCAACTCCGCAAGCGGCCGGCGCTCATTGATGTTTCCCAATGCAAATTCGCGGTTGAAGACATGCGAGCCCGGTAAGATGTATCCATGTTCATCGATGATGAGTTCCCGCAGGTACTCCTCTGCAGGCAATTCCCTGTCTTTAAAAAAATAGACCGTCTCCGGTTGGTCCAGCAGCGTTTGCCTGTGCAACACATCCAGCTGCAGCAGGAAATCATTCTCGTGCTTCTGCCTGAAGTAATGATACAGGATGAAGAAACGAAATGTCTGCTCCACGCTCAGTTGCATATGAGAGGCGTCCCTGCCCCGGCCCGCACTCTCGAAGGGATGAAGCTGCAAAAGACCCGCTCCATGCGAGAGCGTGAATTCGCAGAGCCATGCCAGCGTATCCAGCGGCTCATTGTGAAGAAGGTGAATGAAGCCGAATCTCTTCCGGAACTCCTTCAGTATCTCAACTGCCTCGAGCGCCTGGTCGAAAGCCTTCAGGTTACCACGTATGGCGTTGTGCTCCTCCTTCACTCCGTCGATGCTAACGGCAACCAGGTCCACGAACTCGAGCGTGTCCCTGTTATTCTTGTGAGGCAACAACCCGCCATTCGTAGTGAGAGAAGTATAGTAGCCCGTTTCCTTACTGCGGCGCAGGAGTTCCTTCAGCTCCGGGTAAAGAAAGGGTTCACCTCCCGAGACGGCGATGGTATTATAACCCCTGTCGTATGCGCTGGAAAGAAAATAATGGAGGTCGTCGATATTCAATTTCGTTTTAAGTCCCGGCGCCGAAGATGAATAGCAGTGACTACACTTCAGGTTGCAGTTGAGGGTCGGATGCACCTGGATGATCCTATACCCCTTCCGGTGACCGGAAGGGGCGGGATCGCTATGAACGAGGGTGGCGTTCGTGTTCATCAGCCCTGGTGTGGTTGAAAGGTCAAATGGACATCCAGTTCATGCGGAATGGGAATTCCCCTGCGGAGAATGAAGATCTCCTTCCAGTTCTTCAGCTCGAAGATCCTGGTGATGGCCGCGCTATCGATATTCTCGACCGAGCCCTTTACAATCAATTCATCGATGCGTGGCGGCTGACCCTTGAGATGCCAGTCGTACAATTTCATACCGGCCTTGTTGGCCTGTACCAGGTAAGTACTCAGCAGGCTCATGCTTTTCTTATCCATCTCCAATGAGTTGAGATGGGTCATGAGTTCCTGTTCGAAATTTTCATTTTTTACTTCTTTCATGATGTGTATATTTTGAGAATTAAGAATAAGAATGTGAAGAGTCCGTAGCAATTTTGACAATAGACGTCCTGTGCCAGGTCATCCACGATGAAACGGCTTAGTTTGTTGAAGAACCAGTAGTGTTTGACAATGCGAACGGCGGAGTAGTAATAAATCCAGCCAGGCTATTAATATCGGAGCAAAGAAATTCAGCGATGGAACATTCTTTCAATAAGATGAGGTGAAGGTAAGGGGAGAATGAGGGGAAGTCAATACCATTAAGCGGTAGTTTTAATACAATTTGATAATTTGGCAATTTGGTAATTTGATAATGATGCGTGCTCTGATGTGAAATGGCATTTCATATTTCAGCATTGTCAAATTACCAAATTGCCAAATTATCAAATTACACTACTTGCTCTTCGCCCGCACATACTTCACATCCCCAACCGTCACCGCGCTTGCCTTATTCTTGAAACTATTGCGGATATAGGTGAGAACATCGGAGATCTGCTGATCAGTGAGGTGATTAAACGGCGCCATTACATTACTATATCTCTCGCCATCTATCTCCAGGTGCTGGTTCATCCCCTTCAGCACCACATTGATCAATCTTGTCTTACTGCCCAACACCCAGGATGTCTTCTCCAGGGGAGGATTCAGATTGGGCACGCCGCCCCCATCGGCCTGGTGACAGGTAAGGCAATTGGTATCGTACACCTTCTTTCCCCTGGCCATCGTTTCCTTATCGGGTTGCCAGGCGGCAATAACTACCAGCGCCAGCATTACTGCCGGCGCCAGGAACATGATCTTTTTCATGAACGCAAAACTTTATTTTCCTTTATAAACGATCTTGTATATCTCTCCCTTCACATCATCACTCACATAAAGCGCACCATCGGGACCCTGGGCAAGCCCGCATGGCCGGTGAACAGCCTCCCGTGGCGACATTACCGTTGGCACACCCGCGAATCCATTTGCAAAAATTTCCCATTTACCACTCACCTTTCCATCCTTGAAGGGAACGAACGCTACGTAATATCCTTCCTGCTTCTCCGGCGAACGGTTCCATGATCCGTGGAATGCTATGAATGCACCATTCTTATATTTCTCAGGAAACATGCTGCCTGTATAGAAGAGCAGATCGTTTGGAGCCATATGCGCCGGGAATGCAACAATCGGCTGTTCCACTCCTTCACACCGCGTGGTCTTCTTACCATCTCCGCCGAACTCGGGCGCCAACATCTTCTTGCTTTGCTGCACATCATAATAACAATAGGGCCATCCGCAATTAGCTCCCTGCTTCACCATGAACATTTCTTCCGCCGTTATTTCCGCATTCTGTTCGGGAGTAAAGAATTCGGGGAACATATCCAGCTGATCGCGGCCATGCTGGATCACAAACAGCTCATTGGCCTGGGCATTCCAGTCAAGGCCCATTACATTCCGCAAGCCGGTCGCATACCGTACTCCATCCTTATAGGATTGATTTGCTTTGTCTGCCTTGAACTGCCATATTCCACCGGCCGTTTCCAATATCGGGCAGGGATCCTGTCCCTTCGACCCATTGGCCCTGTCCTGCTCCTGGCAGGAATTGGACGGAGCACCAATATTGACATAGAGATTTCCCTTGTCGTCAAGCGCTATCGGCTTTGCATTGTGTTGCTGCTTATCCACCAGGCCGGTAACGATCTTCTCGGGAGAATCCGGGTTCGTTACCTCGCCATTCTTATCGAGCTTGAAGCGGAAGACCTCGCTATTGGATGAGGCATACAGGTAATCCCCCCGCAGCGCCATACCCGTTCCTGTGAAAGTGCCGAATCCCTTTATATCGTCCGCCTTTCCATCGCCATTCGTATCCTTCAACCTGAGTATCCCTTTTCCTTTCACAAGCTTATCCACCTTCACGTATACAATTCCCTGTGGCGTAGTTACAATGTGACGGGCCTGTCCCAGTCCATTGGAGAATGCTACCGCACTAAAACCCGCAGGCATTTCCAATCCCTCGTTTATCGGGGTATTCCGTAATATCTTTTTCGTTGAGACATGAGTTGAATCGCCGGCGAGTACCGAAAGGCTCACGAGACCGGAGACCAATGAGAAGAAAAAATATTTCCGCATGACCGCATTATTTTATTTGTGAAAAAGAGTATGAATTTACGCTAAAAAAAAGATCTGCTGATCCCATATTCAAGTCCACGCAATTCAGCTAGTCCTTTAAGTCGGCCTATAGCAGAATAGCCGGGGTTTGTCTTCTTACCGAGATCGTCCAGCATCTGGTGACCATGATCGGGCCTCATGGGCAGGCTGATCCTTCCCGTTTTCATTACCTGCAGCAACGACTTCACCACGGCATACATATCTACATCTCCTTCGAGGTGATTGGCCTCGAAGAAATTCCCATCGGCGTCCCGCTTTGTACTGCGCAGATGGACGAAGTGAATGCGGCTTCCAAATTTCTCCACCATCGCCGGAAGGTCATTGTCCGCTCTTACCCCGAAGGAACCCGTGCAAAAGCAGAGACCATTGCTGCTCTCCGGGATTTTATCAAACAATTTTTGTACCTGACTGGCGGTGCTTACTATTCGCGGCAGCCCGAAAAGGGAAAAAGGTGGATCGTCGGGATGTATGGCCAGCCTTACCCCTACTTCCTGCGCCGTCCTGGCAACCGGTTCCAGGAAATAAAGCAGATTCTCAAGCAGCCTGTCCTCATCTATACCCTGGTAATGATCGAGGGCGGACTGGAACCGGGCGAGTGTAAAACTTTCCTCGCTTCCCGGCAGACCCGCAGTGATATTTTGCTGCAATTGTTGCTTCTCCTCCTCGCTGAGATTGATGAAGAGATGTTCAGCTGCGGACAATTCGATGGCCGTGTAGTCCTTCACCGCCCCTGGCCGCTGCAGCATGAACACGTCGAATGCAACGAGCGCGGCCTTCTCGAAACGCAACGCCCGGCTGCCATCCTCGCATTCATAAGAGAGATCGGTCCTGGTCCAATCGAGCACAGGCATGAAGTTATAGGTGACGACTTTGATTCCTGCCGCGGCAAGATTACGGATGGACTCGCAATAGTTTTGAATATGGGTTTGATAGTCGCCTTGCCGGGTCTTAACATCCTCATGAACGGGAATGCTCTCGACTACTGACCAGGTAAGGCCTGCCTGTTCTACGATCTTCTTTCTTTCCAGTATTTCCGCGGCATCCCATACTACGCCATTGGGAATATGATGCAATGCGGTAACAACACCGGTGCAGCCCGCCTGGCGGATATCTGAAAGGCTCACTGGATCAGAAGGACCGAACCAGCGCATCGTCTGTTCGAAAAGGTACATGCGGAAGATTTAGAGTAATAGATCTGAAAAGTAAATGCTGCAATCAATGATTCCAAATACGTTTACCGGTCAGACACCGCTGTAGGCAAGGAAGCCGCCATCGAGAACAACGGAGGTGCCGTTGACGAATGCGGAGTCATCGCTCAGGAGCCATACAAGGGCGCCGGTCAATTCCTCTGGATTCCCGAAGCGCTTGAAGGGTGTATTTTGAATGACCGCATTTCCCCTGGGTGTATATGTTCCGTCTTCATTCGTGAGCAACTCCCGGTTTTGTTCGGTGAGAAAGAATCCGGGTACCAGCGCATTCATCCGCAAGGCATCATGATAGCGGTTGGCAAGCTCCACGGCAAACCATTTGGTATATCCTTCTATCGCCGCCTTGGCTATTGAATAACCCAACACCTTGCTCAGTGCGCGATGCGCCGACACGGAAGAAATATTGACAATACTCCCGCGTCCTGCCGTTTCCATGATCGTCTTTCCGAATACCTGCGTGGGGAGTAAGGTTCCGAAGAGATTCAGGTCGAGCACCTGCCGCAGTGCATCCATATGAAGATCGAAGATGTCATTTGCGGGTTGTACCACCGCCTCCGGGACATTGCCGCCGGCGGCGTTCACTAAACCATCTATTCTTCCGAATTTCTCCAGCATGATATCCTTCACTACATGCAATGTGTCTTCTTTCAATACATCGATTGTCAGGGCTATCGCCTCCCCACCTGCCGCCTTGATCTCCGAAGCCCGCTGGCAAGCCAATGCTGTAT
>DATHKS010000591.1:0-5771 GCA_035488975.1 Chitinophagaceae bacterium
TTATGACCTGGAGCATACGCTGCGGGGGCACAAGGATTTCGAACAGCGCTGGCAGAAGCCGGGCGATGAAAATGCCACGAATGTTCCCTCCTTCATCTATGGCGGCAACGGAGCGCGTGATGTTTTTTATAACATGTCGGAGATACTGGTCAGGAAGGGAGACCATATCCGCCTGCAATTCGTCGACCTCAGCTATACCCTTCCCTTCAATGGCAAAATGCGTCGCCTGGTCGATCGCCTGACCCTGTACACGAATGCCAGCAACCTCGGCATCATCTGGCGGGCAAACAAGGACGGCATCGATCCGCAATACGGCGATATGGCGCTCCCGGCCGTGAAGACGATCGCATTCGGCGTGAGAGCCAATTTTTAATCCCATTAAATTAACGATCATGAAAAATTCAATCATAAGTCTCATCGTCCTTCTCCTTCTTCTGTCGAACAGTGGCTGCAAGAAATTCCTCGACGAGAAGCCGGACAAGAACCTGCAGCTGCCAACAGGCATTAGGGAAACGCAGGCGCTCCTGGACCGGAACGACCTGATGAATGGATCCTGCCCGGGTTATGGAGAGGCATCCGCAGACAATCAATACGTCACCGATGCGGGATATAAAAGACTGTACACGCAGGGAGACAAGGAACTCTATACCTGGGGGCTGGATATATTCAGCGGGCTTTCGTCGCAATATCATGCCTGGTCCCAATTGTATGCCGTCATCTATATTACGAACGTGGCGCTTGACGGCATATCCAAGGTGCAGCGCGATGACAAGAATGCGTTGCAATGGGATAATGTTAAAGGCTCCGCGCTCGTGTTCCGGGCACGGGCCTACCAGGAGCTTCTCTTCGGCTGGACGAAGGCCTACGACAAGGCTACGGCCGCCACCGATCCCGGCATTGCATTGCGCATGACCACCGATTTCAATGAACGCTCCGTGCGCGCGGATAACGAGACCTGCTACAGGCAGGTAACGGCGGATCTCACCGCGGCCGCGCCGCTGCTGCCGGTACAACCTGTTCATTCTATGCGTGCATCCAGGCCCGCGGCCTATGCGCTGCTGGCGCGTACCTATCTCGCGATGCGGGAATACGATAGCTGCCGGAAATATGCTGATCTCGCGCTGCAGTTGAAGTCGACGCTCATCGATTATAACACCCTCGATGCGAGTGCCCGGTTCCCCGTCCCACGTTTCAACGCAGAAGTCATCATGTTCAACGCCATTCCCCCGGTATCGAGCGTGAGTTATGGTCTTGGGATCATCGACAGCAATCTCTACCGCTCATTCGAACCCAATGATCTACGCAGGCAGGTCTTCTTTCTCGATCTTGGAAATGGTAACTATGAGTTCAAGGGATCATACAATGGAAATTATGGATATCATGGAGGCGAGGCCGTGGATGAGCTGTACCTAATGCGGGCGGAATGCGCCGCACGCAAGGGGCAAACCGCGGCCGCACTGCAGGATCTGAACACGTTATTGGCGAAGAGATGGAAGACGAACACATTCGTTCCCATCACCGCCACCGATGCACAGGATGCCCTGAAGAAGATTCTCGTGGAGCGCAGGAAGGAATTGATCTACCGCGATCTTCGCTGGATGGATATCAAGAGACTGAACAAGGAAGGCGCCATGATCTCCCTGCACCGCACCGTGAACGGCCAGACCTATTCGCTCGCTCCGAATGACAACCGGTTCGCATTGCCCTTCCCACTGGATGTGATACAGCTCTCGGGAATGCCGCAGAATGAGAGATAGGTATTAATTTGTTATCAAAAGAGAAAGGACATGTCAATTAGCCATGTCCTTTCTCTTTTTGAGACCGTACGGCTTACAATGTCGTATTCTTAACTTCCTTCACACTTCCGGATACCTGTGGAATATCAAATGCATCGACTGGAACTACCTGGGGGTGTGTGCCTGTCATGTCCTTCTGATCGGTTTTCAACTGACATCCTTTTTGATTGAGCCCGGTGCAGGCACCGTTGTCGTATTGTGACTGGGTGATCTCGTTCCAGTTCGCAATATTGGATTCGTGACTATGCGTGCCGCTGAATTGAAAATAGAAAGGACCAAGAGGAGCTTTCTTCTCCGGCGCCTGGGAAGGAATAGTGAATGCAGCTGCACTTACGGCGACAATGATGGCCAACAGGCCGATACCATATTTCTTTTTCATGTTTAAGGAATGCTTTTGTAATCTTAAAAAGCAATAAAAACTTTAAGGTTTAACTATCATCGTTTGTTTTCCATGTGAACGATTGCTTGCCATTCCTACAGGATTTCAATATGGCCGCATGAACTCCTACGGAAAGTCATTTTGTAATTGAATGGATTGGTTAGATAAAATGCCGGCAGAGTATCTTAACGCTCGTGGTAAAGCTAAACCCGCAGGCAGCGGAGTGGGAGGGGCAATAGCCTCTATTTATTCTTTTGCCGACTCCTTAATTTAGTAAGGGTTCTCCTGTCCATATCCAGGAAGGAGGCCATGATATCGAGTGGGATCCGGCCTTGCAGATAGGGGAAATGTCTCAGCATGTATTGATACCTCGCCACAGGAGACTGCATGCTCGTAGCGCGTATGCGCATGGCCAGGAGGTTCGCGTACTGTTCGCTGATCCTTATCCGCATGTCCTTCGCCTCGGGGAAACGGCTGAGAACATACTGCACCTCGGCCTGCTCCAGGTAGCGCGTCTCACAGTTCTCCAGCGCCTGGATATAGAACTTGCTCTTTCGTTGCTCGCAGAAACTCTTCATCGCCACAATGATATTGACGCCTTCCATGAACCAGGTGGTCACCTCGCGGTCGCCGCGGGAATAGTAACAACGCACCAATCCCTTCTCCAGCAACCAGATCTTGTTGCTGATCTCATCCTCCTCCAGGAGGAAGCGGCGTTTCGGTATCCTTTTTATTCTCATCGTCCTCGACAAATGATCCATCAGTCCCGCCGACGGCGAGGGAATACCTGCAGGCCACACAAATGAGGATTGCTCCGTGCTCATGGCATGGACAGTATTTACCTGGCCGGTTGTAAACTGGAAAAAGAAAATGAGAAAAAGTGCAGGGAGAGTTTTGCGAGAAGGCTTAAATGTTTTGCGAAACGGTATTTCTTTGTTGAACCACGAAGACACGAAGGGCACAAAGGGGCACGAAGGAATACAATTTTTAACCGCTCCACGGGAGTCCTTTGGACGGGGAACACAAGGATATTCCTACCCTAGGGCACCCTTTTTGAATTTTTAATTTTGAATTTTGACTTACAAATCTTAGTCAAACGCTGGTATACTAACTTCCAGTCTGCACCCTTTCCCCGCCGCCGACTGTATCTCCACCGTCCCATTATAGAACTGCGCGCGCTCATGTATGCTGGAGAGGCCGATGCCCTGGTGCGTCTGGCCCGGATCGAAGCCAACCCCATTGTCATGGATGACCAATTGCACCTTATCGCCCTTCACCTGCAGGAAGATGTTCATTCCCTTCGCCTTGCTATGCGTGAGGATATTCTTCAATTGCTCCTGTACTATCCTGAACAGCGTGAGTTTCTTGCCAGGTGACAATAGTTCCGTCTCGAGATCGTGCACGAAGCTGATCTTTATTTCGCCGGCGAGTTCGGTATCGTACACCAGCCGCTGTATGCTATCTGTGAGTTTCTCATCCTTAAGATGCGGTGTTACCAATTCCTTCGAGAGCTTGCGTATCTCCTCTACAGCCATCTTCAGGTATTCGATGCTCTTCTCCTTCACCTGCTGCTGATCCTTATCCTTTGTCTTGAGCATATCCACAAACAGGGTTGCCGTGGAAAGGATCTGGTTCACGTTATCATGCAGTTCATGCCCGATGCGCGAGCGTTCCTTTTCCTGTACCCGGATGATGGTCTCCGATATTTCCTTTTGTCGCTCCAATCGCTCATCCGCCAGGAGTCCCTCCAATTCTTTCCGCTCCGATACATTCTGGAGTGAGCCGATCATTCTTACAGGCAGTCCGTTCTCATACACCACGAAGCCCTTATCCTCGATATGCTTGTAGTTGCCATCGGCGCACTTGAAGCGATATTGATCCTGCCAGGACTGCGCATGGTTGTCGGTCGCCTCCTTTACCTTATCGCCTACGCGATTGCGGTCGTCGGGATGTATGCGGCGCAGCCACCAGGACAATCCCTTCGAGTTATCCAAATGATAACCGATCATGGCCATCAATGCCTCATTGCGGAATATCTGGCCGGTCTGCATGTCCCATTCCCAAATAGCATCCGAAGTAGCACGGCTGAAATGGAGCAGTCGCTCATGCGTGAGCCGGAGTTCCTTCTCCAGGCGGCTCTTATCGGGAAGGCTGACCGCCTGTCCGCCGAGTAGCTTCTTGCCCGTCGGCGTGCGAATGGGAAAGAGATTAATATGATAGAGGATCGTGTTACCATCGGCTAATTTAACCTGCTGTGTGGTGTCAACGGCATCGCCTGTCTCCAACGCCTCGATATGATATTTATAGACGGCCTCGGTCACAGCTTCGGGTACCAGGTCGGTGACCTTCTTGCCTATCGAGGTCCTTTCGCAAATACCGAAGTATTTACAGAATGCCACGCTCGCGAATTTCAATATCGCATCTTCGTCGATCACCCAGGCAAGATGGGGCGTCTGTTGTAGAAATGCATCGAGCAATGCATCCCTTTCCTTTAGTTGCACGGATAGCCTGCGCTCCTTCGTTACATCGATGATGCTGGACACAACCGATATCTGCGCATCCGCATCTTCCTCCTTCAATACCTGGGAATGAAAGAGCACCCAACGTTCTTCACCATCCAGGAGGCGGATAACGAGCGTCTTCTTCTGCGGTTCACCCGTCTTCAATGCCATCATGAAGGGAGTATCGTCAAACATTACCTTTTCACCGGTCACGTCTGTGATCTTCCATTGTTCATTCCAGAGTTGCCGGATATCCCGCAACTGGTAGAGTCGCTCGAGTGTGGTATTGAAAATATCGGTGGTCTTATGGTTCGCGGCAATGAGCTCGCCATTCTTATCGTGGAAGATAATGCCGCTGAATCCTTCCAGTATTAGCTGGTGATGTTTCTGAACGAGGCGGTTGAATTGCTGCCATCTCTGCTCATCGAGCAATTCATATCCCACGCAGAGATAGGTCTTCTTTGCTCCTTCTTCTTCCAGGCAATTCACCTCCCATTTCATGGCATGATACTGCCCGTTCTTGATATATACTTCTACTGTATTGGCGATCTGCGAAGCGCAGGCCTGTGTGAGTGTCTTGCGGAATTCGTCGACATGTATCGGGTGCACGAGGTCGAAGAAATTAATGGGGGTATTGCGGGGGTTGGCGATATCCAGCTTGCGCTGCATGTGAGTATTGGCAGATTGTATCTGCCCATCTTCCCCGATCAACGAGAGAAAAAGATCTCCCGTGCTTTCCGTATTGCCTATCAATTTTCTTAGGGTCTTCCAGTTCTTCACCATCATTTTAGTTTTTCATCGGGACGTTGGAACCAGACCCCTGTTGGGAGTACCCGGTCAGTTTTGGCTGAAAGAATCGATGATCCCCGACACGCGGTCGAATTCATTCGTCTTGTCAAGGAAAAATTTCGCACCGAGTCGCTGGCATTCTTCCCTGTAAGAAGGATCGGAATGGTTGGTCACCATGATGACCTGGCATTTCCAATTCAATTCCTTTATTTTCTGCAGCAAATTTATGCCGCTTTTCCCAGGAAGACTAATATCCAATAAAACAAAATCGTGCGATTTATTATCCAGCATGCGAAAAGCATCATT
>DATHKS010000592.1:0-6322 GCA_035488975.1 Chitinophagaceae bacterium
AATTCAGCGCTTCCGCTTCCGAGATATTCGCCGCCGCCATACAGGACTATGGACGTGGTATCATCATCGGTAGCACCTCTACCTATGGTAAGGGAACCGTACAGCGCCAGATAGGCCTTGATCCGGAGAATGGATTCTCGGTGGCGAATTCTGATCTCGGTACGGTTAAACTAACGCTCCAAAAATTCTATCGCATCAACGGTGGCTCTACTCAATTGAGGGGTGTTGCGTCGGATATTGTACTGCCTGATCAATTGGAGAACCTGAAGGTGAGGGAGAAAGATGATCCGGATGCGCTTCCATGGGATGAGATAAGTAAATCACCCTATGCATCGTGGAATGCAGGCTACGATCTGAAGACGATCCAGCAACTGAGCAGCCAGCGCCTGCAAAATGACCAGGCCTTCAAGCTGATCAAGAAGAACGCGGAATGGCTGGCACAGCAGAACGATAAACAATATTCGCTTCAGTTCACCAAGTACAAACAGGAACAAAAGCTCGTGAAGGAAACATTCGCAGCGAACGATTCACTGACCAGGTTGAAGACAGAGAACGTGGTGAGTGCATTGCCTGCGGAAGTAAACAGGTGGGCAGATGACAAATCGAAACAGGATCGCTTCAATCAATGGTTGAAGAATCTGCGTAAGGACATCTATCTCGATCAGGCCGTGAGGGTGGTGGACGATATGATCAGCCAGCAGGCGCTTGCCAAGACGAAGCCAGCGGATGATCAACCGAAGAAAGCATTCTAAGGAAATATATAATTGCAAAAGGTGGATAGCCGGATCGAACCGGTTATCCACCTTTTTTTATTCCGGAGGAACAGGCCTCAGATAGGGATTGGGATTGGGAATTAGGAATACGGAATTGGGCCTATAACTTGAAGATGTATCAATATCCAGAAGTGATGATTAGAAAAGTAAGGACTACGATAAGGCCTAATTCCCCATTCCTTATTCCCAATTCCTTCGAGGCCTATAACTCGAACATGTATCAATATCCAGAAGTGATGATTAGAAAAGTAAGGACTGTGATAAGGCCTAATTCCCCATTCCTTATTCCTAATTCCTTCGAGGCCTATAACTTAGAGATATTTCTCCTTCAGTATCTTTTGGTGATGCATGGCGTGGCCGATAAGCGTATAGCCAACGGCCAGTACGTAGGTAGGGCTATCGGAGGAGATGCCATTTGCCTGGAGTTGCTCCTCATCGAAAGAATTGAATAGTAGTTCGGAGGATCTCCTTACCAATTTAAATTCCTCCACCAGCTTATCCCAGCTTCTCTTGTCAGTCTTTGCATTCTCCGCGAAGAGATCCTGGTCAAAGCCGGGAAGGGGAGTGGTATCCTTGCGGGCAAACCGGAGGCCGCGGTACGCGAAGACGCGCTCCGCATCCACCACGTGTTGCAACACTTCTTTTATCGTCCATTTATCATCTGCGTAGCGGTAATCGTATTTTTCGAGAGGGATCGTTTCCAGGAAACGGATGAAGGAACCGCTTTGCTTGTCGAAGGCTTCGTTGAGGTCTTCTTCCGGCACCAGCTTTATATAGCCATGGTACCAGGAGCCGACGCGGGAAAGATCGGGGTGCATAGTTGTTAGTTAGTTTTGAAGTTAAAAACAATTAGAAACCAATTTGATAATTTGACAATTAGCCAATGTGCCAATGGCCCTCATTCGTAATGTTATTACAAATCGTAGCTCGCCTAATTTGCACATTGGCTAATTGGCACATTTACCAATTGCCAAATTACCAAATTATCAAATTACCAAATTGTCTTCAGCTTTTGACCTTATTCTTCACCTTCGATCCAACCGGCCTGTTGGTATCATTTCCTTCGGGCTTCAGGGTAGAAGCGAGTTTGATAGCCTCGTATGCGTTGATCACGCCGCCTGACTTGCTGATATCGGAGAGGTTTACCTCTTCGCCGGTACCGGGATCCTTTACCTTTATGGCAGGCTTCTGTGCCGATTTCTCGATCACGTATTTTACTTGTTGGGGACTTAGCTTCGGATAGTATTCAAGCAGGAAGGCCGCGAGTCCCGCCACTACGGGAGAGGCCATGCTGGTTCCCTGGAGATTCTGGTAGGTATTGCCACCGGGTACCGTGGAATAGATCTTGATACCGGGGGCAAAGACATCTACCGATTTCTTGCCGTAGTTGGAGAAATTGGCGACCAATCCGCCCGCCTTGGGATCTCCACTGGCGCCGACAGTGATCCAGTTGGACGCCCTCTTTCCATCTTCAAAAACAGGGGTAGGGTAGCTATAGGTGCTGTCGAGATTTTCCCCGCTATTGCCTGCGGCCTCCACCAGCAATACGCCTTTGCTCTCTGCATAGCGTGCTGCATCGTCCACCCATTTTTTCTGTGGAGAGAAGCCTTTTCCGAAACTCATGTTGATGACCCGGGCGCCGTTGTCCACTGCATAACGTATTGCGAGGGCAATATCCTTGTCATGCTCGTCGCCATCCGGTACGGCACGCACCATCATCACCTGTACATTGTCAGCCACACCATCCATGCCAACGCCATTGTTGCGTCCCGCGCCGATGATGCCCGTCACGTGTGTACCATGCATGGCGGCATTCTTGCTCACCATCACATTGTTGTTCCCATAGAACCGATCGTTGAAATCATCATAGTTATCCTTCACAATCTCATTCCGGTATTCCTCCGGAGCCTTGTTCAGCGATTCTATTTTCGATATGTTATTTTCCATTTGTCCGGTCTCGCCCTCGAGATCCTCCAATAGTTGCAGATTGGTTATTTCATCCGTTTTATTATCCTTGCAGATGCTGAGCATGATCTGCTTCACCCTGCCTGCTACACGGTCGAGAGTGGTATAGGTCGCCAACTGCTTGCAACTATATTCTTCCTTTCCAAGTTCGCGGCGGATCGTTGCATCGCCGAGACGGATCATGGAATCGGCGACCTTGATCTCATCGTAATTCTTTTTCATCTCTGAAATATCCATTGTGGCCGCATCTTCACCCACGAGGTCGAACTTTGATTTCAGCCACATCTGGTATTCACGCACATCGGCTGCATTGAGTGAATCGACGCGAATATTCTTCCCCGCCCATTTTGCCTTGTATTGATTGTACACGCGAGAGGCCTCGTACGAATCCTTCTCCACATTGGTGCCATCGCGGCCACCCAGGAAATTCCAACCGTACACATCGTCCACGTAGCCATTCTTATCATCGTCAATGCCATTGCCCGGGATCTCCTTTGGATTTTTCCATAAGATCGAGCGCAGGTCTTCGTGTGCTGTATCCACTCCTGAATCTATCACGGCAACCACGACAGGAGTGCTCTTAAGATTTTTTGATTTGATAAATTGGTAGGCCTTATCGATGCTGATCCCATAATAACCGCTGTCCTTCTGATCAAGAAGATGCCAGCCTTTCGGGATATCCTTTTTTTGCGCAAGAAGGGAAAGATTCAGTAAAATGACGGATGCCATCAAGAGGGTACGTTTCACTAAACTATTCATTTGCTACTAAAATTTATTAAATACAAAAGTCTATAAAACACGAAAATAATGGTTACCATTCATACATTTTATCATAACAAAAACCCTGCAATCATTGCATTTGCAGGGTTTTGTTAATAATATACGATATTAAAACCTTATTGGTTCGTCAATTGTAACTCCACTCTCCGGTTTTTAGCCCTGTCGGCTTCCGAGCTGCCATTATTCACCGGCTTGTCCGGGCCATAGCCGATAGCCGTTATCCTCGCCGGGTCGACCCCTTTTGATTCGAGATACGTCTTCACTGTTGCCGCCCGGTCCTTCGATAATTTCATATTGAACTCGTAGGAACCTTCTGTGCTTGTATGTCCTTCCACAGTAACCTTCAATTCCGGGCTTGCCTTGAGTATATCGGCTACCTCGTCCAGTTTTTCGAACGATGAGGGAAGCAGGGCAGCCTTGTTGACCTGGAACTGGATACGCTTCGCGGCGTAGTCGACCTTCTCGACGATCTCTTTCTTCACTTCCTCGGGACAGCCCGCACGGGATACGAGGCCTTTGACCAGGGGACATTTATCCTCCTCGTCATTCACGCCGTCTCCATCGCTGTCGGGCACGGGACAACCATCATACCTGCTGACGCCGGCAACATCGGGACACTTATCATCTTTATCGAGAATTCCATCCTTATCGGTATCCACATAGGGGCAACCATTGTTCTCTTTGGGTCCGGCAACGGAAGGACACTTGTCATCCTTATCCAAAATGCCGTCATTGTCCGTATCGGGATAAGGACATCCTTTATTGGCGGCCGGACCTGCCTGTCCCGGGCAACCATCTTCTGCATCGGTGATACCATCCTTATCGGTATCGGGACATCCCTGGAACTCAGTAAGACCCGCAACGGCGGGACATTTATCTTCTTTGTCGGGAACGCCATCTCCATCTTTATCTTTCGGCGCCAACTTCACTGGCTTACCAAGATAAATGCCGAGTGTTCCACCGATGACCTGGTGCTTGAATTCACCATTATACCCAACGGCCTCATAGAAATCGTTGAGCCCGCGGCTATAATTTGCGGTGAGGAAGACACGG
Organism: Chitinophagaceae bacterium; assembly: GCA_035488975.1. Taxonomy (GTDB): domain Bacteria; phylum Bacteroidota; class Bacteroidia; order Chitinophagales; family Chitinophagaceae; genus DATHKS01. The sequence continues at coordinate 4,572 of DATHKS010000592.1, forward strand.
CCGAATTCGAAGCCTGCCAATCCATTCACGCCATAGTCAAGCGTCGTGTATTTTCCGGGACCGTTGCCTACACCCGGATCATTATTCTCATCGAGGCTATAGTCTCCCTGTTTGGAGATCGTCTCCGTCTTTAATTTTCCACTATAGAAAAAGGAGAGATAAGGACCTGCTCCGATGATGAACTTTGTGGTACCGCCGAGGCGTATCTTATAGACGAGGTTGAGAGGGAAATCGATATAGTTGATGGCTTCGGAAGATTTGACCTGCAGAGTATTTGAAACAGCAGTGTCCTGCACCTGGAGGAACTTGCGTCCCTTATTGTAAAAGATTATTCCAGGTTGAAAATAGAAATTCGATTTCTCGCCGAAGGGAAGGTCTGCGATGAAGCCGAAGTGCCCGCCCGTTTTACCTGAATAGAATTTCTTCAGATCGTTCCAGTTCGGAAGATCATTATCCTCCAACAGTTTTGATTGATGAACACCTCCTACAATTGCGATACGTAATTGCGCAGAGGTGATGATAAAGCAGCAAAGCGTGAGAAGGCTGAGAAGGCTGATCCTTTTCATGGATAACATGTTGGGTTCGGGATATTGTTTTGGCTGTAAAAATTGCAAATCTTTCCCAGAAAACAAAGCAGCCAGGAAAGTATGACATTTTGACTATCAACGACATACTTTGCCTTTTAGTATCTACACCGTAAATTTAATTCCCTGCGCAAGAGGAAGATTCGTGCTGTAATTGATCGTATTGGTCTGTCTTCTCATGTACGCCTTCCATGCATCGCTGCCGCTTTCCCGTCCGCCGCCTGTCTCTTTCTCGCCTCCGAATGCACCCCCGATCTCCGCGCCGCTGGTGCCTATATTCACATTGGCAATGCCGCAGTCGCTCCCATTGGCGGAAAGGAACTGTTCCGCCTCCCGCAGGTTGAGCGTCCTGATAGAGGAGGAGAGACCCTGGGGCACGCCATTCTGGATGGCTATGGCTTCGTCCATGGAGCCATACTTCAATAAATAGAGAATGGGAGCAAAGGTCTCATGCTGCACGATCTTATACTCCGGTCTCGCCTCGGCAATACACGGTTTTACATAGCAACCGCTTTCATAGCCCTTGCCTTCGAGAACGCCACCTTCCACCACGAAATTTCCTCCTTCCTCCTTACAGCGCTCAATGGCCTCGAGGTACATGCGAACGGCATCCTTATCGATCAGCGGTCCCACATGGTTCTTTTCATTGAGGGGGTTTCCTATTGCTAATTGAGCATAGGCCGTGGTTAGCCTCGCCTTTATTTTTTCATAAACGTCTTTATGTACGATCAGCCTCCTCGTGGTGGTGCAGCGCTGACCCGCAGTGCCCACCGCGCCGAACAATGCACCGAGTACGGCAATATCGATATCCGCTTCCTTTGAGATGATGATGGCATTATTACCACCCAGTTCAAGCAAGGCCCTGCCGAGCCGCGCGCCCACTGCTGCGCCTACCGCCTTTCCCATCCGCGTTGAGCCGGTGGCTGACACGAGGGGGATACGCGTATCGTTGCTCATCCATTCTCCCAGTTCACGACCGCCGGATACAAGACTGCATACACCTTCCGGCACTCCGTTCCTGGCAAACACCGCCGAGATAATATGCTGGCATGCCACGCCACACAACGGCGTTTTCTCCGATGGCTTCCAGATGCAAACATCTCCACACACCCAGCCAAGCATCGTATTCCAACTCCACACGGCTACAGGGAAATTGAATGCGGATAT
>DATHKS010000593.1:0-4135 GCA_035488975.1 Chitinophagaceae bacterium
TCCGGCTTTATCATCCCGCTCGAAGATCATAACGCTGTGCCCCGCATAGTTAAGTTGAGCCGCGGCGGCAAGACCCGCTGGTCCGGATCCTATCACTGCCACTTTCTTGCCCGAACGCAGGTTCGGCTTGCGTGGTGTCACGAATCCTTTTTCGAAAGCGATCTCGATAATGTGTTTCTCGATCTCTTCAATCGCGACCGGCGGCTGATTAATGCCCAGTACACATGCGGACTCGCAGGGTGCAGGGCAGATACGGCCCGTGAATTCAGGAAAATTATTCGTAGAGATCAATACATCATATGCTTCTTTCCAGTCCTTGCGATACACCGCATCGTTGAATTCGGGAATCACATTCCCGAGCGGGCATCCGCTATGACAAAAAGGTACGCCGCAGTCCATGCAACGCGCCGACTGCTGGTTCAGCTTGTCGTCGCTGAAGCGGTCAACGAATTCGTTGTAGTGATGAAGACGCTCCTCCACCGGTTTCTTACCGGGAAGCTCTCTTGTGTATTCTTTGAAGCCTGTGGGTTTGCCCATAATAGTCCTGATAGTTTGATGGATACCGGTTTTTAAAAGATCACTTGCTGATCTTCACTCCGATCTTCCGTTCGTTCAATACTTTCTTATAATCCTTAGGAAATACTTTAATGAAATGCTGAAGCTGGTTATCGAGGTCATCCAGGATGAACTTGGCGACCGTACTTCCCGTGTATTCGAAATGCCGTTGCAGCAGGGTGAATAATTCATTCTTATCGTCGAGGCCACAGCTATCGAGATCGATCATCTCCGTATTGCAGTTCTCTTTGAATTTTCCCTTCACATCATACACATAGGCGATACCGCCACTCATGCCGGCGGCGAAGTTGCGGCCCGTGTCGCCCAATATGACCACCAGTCCGCCGGTCATGTACTCGCATCCATGATCGCCCACACCTTCCACTACTACATTTGCCCCGGAATTGCGCACACCGAATCGTTCACCTGCTTTCCCGCGGATGAATGCATCGCCACTCGTAGCGCCATAAAAGGCCACGTTGCCAATGATGCTGTTCTCCTCGGGGATAAAGGACGCATTCTTCGCCGGATAGATGATAAGCCGGGCGCCGCTCAGGCCCTTACCGAAGTAGTCATTTGCATCTCCCTCGATCTCGAGCGTGACGCCTCTTGTATTGAATGCACCGAAACTCTGGCCGGCTGTACCCGTGAATTTGAAATGAATAGTATCGTCGGGCAGACCCGCTGCCTTATATTTCTTCGTGATCTCATTGGATAGAACGGTTCCCGCCGTGCGGTCAGTGTTGAGTATATTGAATGCAGCTCTCACCTTTTCTTTATTTTCCAGCGCAGGCCGTGCCGCTTCCAACAATTTCCAGTCCAGGATGGCGTCCATTCCATGATCCTGCTCCTCCTGGCAATACAAGCCGACATATGGCGACGCCGGTTCTTTGTAAAGAATAGGCGAGAGGTCAAGCTTCGCGTATTTCCAATGTGAGATATTCTCCTTCTTCTCGAGGAAATCGACCTGTCCTACCATTTCATTAACCGTCTTGAAACCCAGGTCGGCCATGATCTCTCTTAATTCCTGCACCATAAAGTGAAAGAAGTTAACGACATGGTCTGCGGCGCCGGTGAATCGTTTGCGCAGATCAGGATCCTGTGTTGCTACACCCACCGGGCAGGTATTGAGATGGCATTTACGCATGAGGATACATCCTTCCACTACGAGGGCTGCCGTGGCAATGCCCCACTCTTCGGCGCCGAGTAATGTTGCTATCGCGATATCACGGCCAGTCTTCATCTGGCCATCGGCCTGCACTACTACGCGACTACGCAGTTTATTCTTCACGAGTGTCTGGTGTGTTTCTGCCAATCCCATTTCCCATGGAAGGCCCGCGTGCTTGATTGAAGAAATTGGTGAGGCGCCTGTTCCGCCATCGAAACCGGCAATGAGTACAACGTCGGCCTTTGCCTTCGTTACGCCCGTTGCTATCGTTCCTACACCGGCCTTGCTCACGAGCTTCACACTTATCCTTGCTTTGCGGTTCGCATTTTTCAAATCGAAGATCAGCTGTGCGAGATCTTCGATGGAATAGATATCATGGTGTGGCGGAGGAGAAATGAGGCCGACGCCTGGCGTGGAGTGTCTCGTTTTGCCGATCCAATCATCCACCTTATAGCCTGGCAATTGTCCTCCCTCACCCGGCTTCGCACCCTGTGCCATTTTTATTTGTAATTCATCAGCCTCTGTCAGGTAGAGACTCGTGACGCCGAAGCGTGCCGACGCCACCTGCTTGATCGCGCTGCGCATCGAGTCGCCATTGGGCAATGGGTCGTATCTTCTTTCATCTTCGCCACCCTCACCGGTATTACTCTTTCCGCCGAGGCGGTTCATAGCGATGGCGAGCGTGGTATGTGCCTCCCAGGAGATAGATCCAAAGCTCATTGCACCTGTTGCAAAACGGCGGTAGATATCCTCTGCCGGTTCCACTTCATCGATGGAAATGGAGGGGCGATTCTTCTTGAACTGGAACAGGCTGCGCAATGTGCATGCCTTTTCTCCCTGTTCATTTACCAGCTTCGAATATTTCTTGAAGGTAACATAGTCGTTCGTGCGCGTGGAATGCTGAAGAAGGTGAATGGTCTGGGGATTGAATAAATGAAATTCACCCTTCCGTTTCCATTGGTACACGCCACCCACCGGCAGGCGGTCGACCGGAATGTCCTTCTTGCTGAACGCAAAGAAATGTTTCGCCAATGCTTCCTTTGCGATCTCGTCGAGGCCCATGCCCTCTATGCGGGATGTGGCGCCGGTAAAATATTTGTCGACGACCTCTTTGTTGAGGCCGAGTATCTCGAAGATCTGTGCGCCCTGGTAAGATTGCAGTGTCGATATGCCCATCTTGGAAAAGACCTTCAGCAGGCCTTCGTTGACGGCCTTGATATAATTCTTCTTCAATTCCTCTTCGCCCAGCGTGGTCTGCAATTTTCCCATCTCCTTCATGTCGCGTATAGAGGAGAGTGCGAGGTATGGATTAATGGCGGTGGCACCAAATGCAATCAGGCAGGCGAAGTGGTGAACCTCCCATGCATCCCCGGCCTCGACAATGATGCCTACCTGGCCACGAAGCCCTTTCCGGATCAAATGGTGGTGAATGGCGGCAACGGCCAGTATGGAAGGCACCGGCGCGTGATCAGAATCTATTGCGCGGTCCTGGAGGATCAGCACCTTGAACCCATCCGATACCGAATCCACTGCATATCGGCAGATCCGTTCGAGTGCAGACTTTAGCGAACCTTCTTTTCCATTCGCGCGGAAATAGCATTGCAGGGTCTTCGCCTGGAATAAACCGGTATCGATACTTCTTATCTGTTCCAGTTCATGATTGGTGAGTATGGGTTGCTTCAGCGCAACACTGTGACAGGTCAACGGGTCTTCGATGAGGAGGTTCCCATTGTTACCGGCGAAACTTGCGAGAGACATCACGAGCCTTTCGCGTATCGGATCGATAGGCGGATTGGTTACCTGCGCGAACAACTGCTTGAAGTAGCTGCTCAAATGTTGCGGCTGATCGCTGAGGATCGCCAAAGGAGTATCGGAGCCCATCGAGCCCAGTGGCTCCTTTCCATCCAGCGCCATCGGGGCAATGATGCTGTCGAGGTCTTCGGTGCTATAGCCGAAGGCCTTCTGGTATTTGAAGACCTGGTCGTGCTCGAGGTGAGTGAACATGATACGTGGCTCGGGAAGTTCCTCGAGTCTTATCTTGTACTTATTCAGCCACTCGGCATAGGGTTTCTGGGAGCAGATATCCTTCTTCAATTCATCGTCGCTGATGATGCGGCCCTGTTCCATGTCCACTACGAACATCTTACCGGGTTGCAGGCGTCCTTTCTCGATGATGAGTGATTGGTCAACGGGAAGGGCTCCTGTCTCAGAGGCCATGATGACGCGGTCGTCTTTCGTTACACAGTATCGTGAAGGCCGCAGGCCATTCCGGTCGAGCGTGGCGCCGATGATCTTACCATCGGTAAAGGAAATGGAAGCCGGGCCATCCCAGGGCTCCATGAAGGCGGAGTGAAATTCATAGAATGCCTTCTTCACGGGATCCATCTGCTCATTGCCATCCCATGCCTCGGG
>DATHKS010000594.1:0-11872 GCA_035488975.1 Chitinophagaceae bacterium
ATAATACACCCTATATAAACAGTAAGGCCACTCTCAGGAGTGGCTATTTTTTTTGACCCTGGCAAGAGAGGCGATGATGCGGTCGTATGTCTCCTGTTCCGTCAGTGTCACCGGCACGAAGGATTCGCCGATCACCTTTTCATATAATTCGATGTAGCGGCTGGAGATCGTCTGCACCCATTCATCCGTCATTTCCGGAACCACCTGTCCTTCCTTTCCCATGAAGTTATTTTGAATGAGCCATTCGCGGACGAATTCCTTGCTCAGTTGCTTCTGCCGTTCACCCTTCGCCTGCCGTTCATCGAATCCATCCGCATAGAAATACCGTGAGCTATCCGGTGTATGGATCTCGTCCATGAGATAAATGGTATTTCCTATTTTACCGAATTCGTATTTGGTATCTACGAGAATGAGATCACGACGGGCGGCGATCTCCTTTCCCCGTTCGAACAGCTGCAACGCATATTCACTGAGAATACTCCATTCGTCCGCGCTGGCGAGGCCGGTGCGGATGATCTCTTCGGGAGAGATATCTTCATCATGCCCATGCTCTGCTTTCGTCGACGGTGTAATGATCGGGGAGGGGAAGGGATCATTCTCCTTCATGCCATCCGGCATCACAGCGCCGCAGAGAACACGCTTTCCTTCTGCATACGTCCTCCAGGCATGACCCGTCAGATTTCCCCTCACTACCATCTCCACTTTGAATGGAACGCATCTTTTTCCTATCGACACGTTCGGCGCGGGTGCATCCGCCAGCCAGTTTGGGCAGATATCGGAAGTGGCCTTGAGCATGTAGGACGCGATCTGGTTCAAGACCTGGCCCTTGAAAGGAATCGGCCGGGGAAGAATGACGTCGAATGCAGAGATCCGGTCAGACGCGACCATCACCAGCCAATCACTAATGGTATACACATCGCGGACCTTGCCGCTATAAAATCCAGATTGCCCGGGGAAGGAAAAAATAGCCATGAACGAAAGTAAGAATGCTTCGAAATACAGCCTATAACAATGCCTCTAAGATTTCAACATTTTATTCGTTTCTCCTTAAAAATTAAATTTTTAGATAAAGGTTACAATGCTTATTTTTCCGCCATATTCCAAAACCTAAATTGCTTTCAATATGAGAAAAAGCGTGCGCTTTCTGGCTATGGGAATACTAGGTAGCCTGTTCACTATTGCGGCTTTCGGACAAACAATTGCTATCTCGGGCAGTGTCCGGAATGGCGCCTCCAAAGAAACCGTTCCCGCCGTCTCTGTTATTGTCAAAGGAACAAGTCTCGGAACCTACACCAATTCAAATGGAGACTTCAGCATCAATGTCGCTAAACTTCCCGTCACCCTAATTTTCAGTTCGGTCGGATACGACAATCTCGAGCTGTCCGTTTCGGATGCATCGGTAAAAGCGGATGTTGAGCTCAAGTCCAACACCATGCTTGGCCAGGAAGTGGTCGTGGCCGCTACACGTACTCCCACCCGGATACTCGAGTCTCCCGTAACGGTGGAAAGGCTCAGCAGTAATGCCATCCGTAATCTTGCCGCCCCCAACTACTATGAGGCTCTTACCAACCTCAAAGGAGTGGATATGCATACGGCCAGTCTCACCTTCCGCACCGTCACCACACGTGGCTTCGTAAGCAGCGGTAATACGAAACTCAATCAACTGATAGATGGAATGGATAACCAGGCGCCGGGCCTTAACTTCTCCGTCGGTAGTGTGATAGGACCAACAGAACTCGATGTCGATAATGTGGAGTTACTTGCCGGCGCCTCATCCGCGCTCTATGGCTCCGGTGGCATCAATGGCACACTGTTGATCAATAGTAAGAATCCATTCAAATACCAGGGTCTCAGTTATAATATCAAGCAAGGCGTGATGCACGTTGACGGAAAGGAACGCGAGATATCTCCCTATTACGACTGGTCGATCCGCTGGGCGAAGGCGATCAATGACAGGTGGGCCTTCAAGATCTCTGCCGCAATCGTAAAGGCGAATGACTGGCAGGCCGATGATTACCGCAACAAACAACAGATAGGTGTATTGAGCAATGTGGTAGGTGGCAACAGGGGAAACGATCCCAATTACAATGGGGTGAATGTATATGGTGACGAGGCTAGTGCAAACATGGCGGTCGTTGCTGCCGGAGCGATGGCGCAGTTCAACGCGGCTATCCCTGGATTGAGCGCAAACGCCAATAATTACTTTACCGCTATCGGCAACCCAGCCTATCCCACCAATGGACAGATCGCGGGTTTCGTAGGTCTTTTCCCCGCACAGGCACAGGCTGCCGTTCAGCAATTTCTTCCTTTTTATATAGGAACAAGGAATAATTATTTCGGCAACCAGAGTGTCTCACGTACGGGTTATGAGGAAAGGGCGCTGGTGGATTACAATACCATCAATGCGAAAGTAAATGCCGCTCTTCACTTCAAGATAACACCAAACATAGAGGCATCGCTGAATAGCTACTTCGGAACAGGCACCACGGTCTATACCGGCGCCGACCGCTATTCGCTGCGCAACCTCAAGATCGCACAGCATAAACTGGAATTCAAGGGCAGAACCTGGTACCTGCGCGGCTACACTACGCAGGAAAATGCAGGAGGCTCTTATAATGCTACGGCACTCGGCGTTTATATCAATGATCAATGGAAATCCAATAGCACCTGGTTCGCGCAATATATTACCGTGTTTGAGGAAAGCCGCCGTCTCGGTCAGGGTGCAGTCGGCGATGCGAACGCACACATGAATGCGAGGGCTTATGCCGATGCAGGTCGTCTCCTTCCTGGAACGCCCGCCTTCGATGCAGTACTCAATAAAGGACGCAGCATTCCCATCTCGAAGGGCGGCTCCTTATTCCTGGATAAGACAGACCTGTATGCAGCCGATGGCCAGTTGAACATCTCCGATGCAGCCGGCTTCTCCGATAAACTCGAAGTGATCGCGGGCGCCCAATGGAAGCAATATGTATTGAATTCCGAAGGAACCCTCTTTGCAGACACGGCAGGCAATATCCTCATTAACGAATATGGTGGATATGTTCAATTGAAGAAGAAACTCCTGAATGATGTGCTTACGCTGACAGCGGCAGGCCGTTATGATAAACAAACAAACTTCGAAGGCCGGTTCACACCGAGGTTTGCTGCAGTGGTAAAAGTGGCAAAGGATAATTTCATCCGCGTTTCCTACCAGACCGCCTATCGCTTTCCAACCAACCAGGATCAGTACATCAGTCTCATCACCGGTGCAGGTACGCTCATTGGATGCCTTCCCGAATTCCAGACCTATTATGGACTTAATTCCACCAGCCGCCCGGGATATACAGCAGCCAGCATCCTGAAGTACAGGACCACTGGCAATGCGGCCGACCTGGAGATCGCTCAGTTCAAAGAGGTGAAACCGGAATCGGTCGCCTCTTACGAAGTAGGATATAAGGGAGTAGTCGCAGGTAAGCTGTTAATAGATGCATACGCTTATTACAGCGTCTACACCGACTTCCTTGCAACCATCGGCGTCGGTCAATCCAATCTGCCTGGCAACCCGACCGGCCTCTTGTCTTCACTTACTACTACCAACGTTTCATACAAGCAGAATGCTACTGATCATGTAAAAGCCTTAGGCTGGGGTGTTAGCCTGGAATACCAGGTAGGGAAGGGGTATAATGTTTATGGAAATGTATTCTCCGATAAGCTTAAGGACCTGGAGCCCGGCTTCGTCAGCTTCTTCAATGCACCGGAATTCAGGTATAATATCGGGCTGCGCAATGAGAATGCCTATCATAATATCGGCTTCAATGTAGTAGTGAAGTGGCAGGATAATAATTACTATGAAGGAACTTTCGTGAGCGGAACACTTCCCTCTTTCGCAACGGTAGATGCACAGATCAGCTACAGGCCGCCGCAAACGAAGAGTCTTTTCCGCATCGGAGGTACCAATCTCGGGAATAACTACTACCGCACCGGATTTGGTAGTCCGTATGTGGGAGGGTTGTATTATGTGAGTTATGGGTATAACCTTTGATAACTGGAGAGCAAATGTGCCAATTTGAAAATTTGCCAATGTGCCAATGAGGCGTACTCCGGTTAGTAAATCATTTTACCGGAAGAATAAACGAAAGAAATCAATAAAAAGGCCTGAGAGTTTTGAACTCTTAGGCCTTTGCTCTTTTTAGGAGCGAGAAGTTAAAGAAATAGCCAATTAGATAATTAGCCAATGTGCCAATGATCCTCATTCGTAAAGTCATTTCAAATCGTAGCACGCCATAATTTGCACATTTTCACATTGGCAAATTGGCACATTTACCAATTATTCACTAGTGCACCTCCCTTCTGGAATGATCTATTACAAAGGCCACTCCCTCATCGGAGCACGCCTCATTTGCACATTGGCAAATTGGCACATTTACAAATTGTTCACTAGTGCAATTTCAACCCCGCCTGCCCGATCATCACACCCTTATGCCAGAGTTGAAGTATGTAAGACCCTTTGAGGAACCGCTCGGATTCCAGGGAGAATATCAGTGCGCGGCGGTCACCCTGGTCATAGTCGAACTTGACAAGCCGGGTATAGCTCTTCCTTCCTTCCATCCTCGTATCGAAATTGCCCGAATCCCATTTGGTATTCTGAAGTACCTGCTGGTCGGGTTGAATGACCACGATGGCGACCTCGGCATTATTGAATGTGCTGAAGGCGTTCTGGACCAGGAAAGACACGACAAATTTATCCGCCTTCTTCGCCTGGTTCGTCTCTTCCTCGGCGCCTGCCTTCAATTCCACTGCGGAAAGCTTCACGTCGAAGGCGGTGAAGATCGATGATTCGGAGACTTTACTTGACAAGGCCTGGTTCTCACTGCTGAGTTGCCTTATATGCAGCACGAGGCTATCTGCATTCTGCGTCAGCTGCTGCACTTTAATATTCAATTGACTCTTCTCTTCGCCGATCAGCGAGTTGGCCGAATCGAGTTCACCGATCTTCTGTTGCAGTTCAGCGACCTTCTCCCTGGCCAGCGCCAGGTCCTTCTTCGAAATAACGGGCTTGTTAAGAATGAGAAGAATATCGGACTTCAGTTTATCTATCTCCGCCAGTTTGGTGTCCAGCTTTACCTGGAGAGAATCGGCATCGGTGCGGGCATTCGCCAGGAGGCTGTTTAGCTCCCTGAGGCTGTCGGAATAAAGTCGGCTGAGGGAATCCTGGATCGCAGAGACGTCTCGGCTATCCGCCCCGGCGGTCGCCTGACGGGTATACTGCGCCTTGTCGTACAGGTGGTAAACCCAGGTGCTGACGAGACCAATGGCGAGTAACAGGAGTAATACGGGCTTGCTATCTTTCATGTTTTCCTTCTGGCGGAAAGATAATCATATTCAGAAGTATTGCAAATACGGGATACGGGGGAATTGAGAGGGATGAAAATAAAAAAAACCGTTCCGGAGACCGGAACGGTTGTGTTGCAGGAGTTAACTGCTCTTAACCAAATAAACCACCTTTTTTCAAAGTTCTCACACCTTCGCCGATTTTGAACCCGTTGTGATAAACTTCAATCTTATAATCACCCTTCAGGAAATCCGCTTCACGGATAGGGAAAGAAACTGCTTTACGTGTTCCTTGCTCATAGTCAACCGGGATCTTCGTAGTGAATGGCTTGTCACCATCAGTACGTGTTGTCAGGGTTGCAGAGTTAAGGGCTGGATCAGAAACAACCTTACCATCAGGACCTGTTACGATGATATACATATCAGCAGGGCCGGACTTGGCAATACGATTTTCTACATCGAAAGAAACTACCAGTTTGTCAACTCTCTTAGCGGTTGAAGTTGTCTTCTCCTTACCGTTCTTCTTCTCGTTCACCGGAGTGATTGCGATGTTAGAAGCACTGAAAGTAGAACCTACGTCAACAGTCTGGGCCAATGCTTCTTTTTCAGAAGTAGAGGTTGTCAGGTTTTGCTCGAGAACTTGCTTCTCTGTAGAAAGCTGGCTATTGTTAGCTGTAAGTTCCTGGTTTTCGCCAGTCAGCCTTGATACTTCCTGCTCCAGGCTAGCCAACTGTGTGTTCAGGTTAGCGATCATTACCTGAGCTCTCTTCAGATCGGCAGCTGTTGCATTCTTATCATTAAGGATGCGCTTGATCTCGGTCTTGTTCTTGTCGATTTGCTTTTGCAATTCTGACTTATCGCCCTGGAGATTGTTGTTGGCTCCAGTGATTGAATCCAGACGGATCTCAGCCTCATCATATAAAAGCTTCAGTGAGTCACGCTGCGTGCCATAGCTCTCAGATTGTACCTGCGCTACCTGCAATTTTTCACCTGAGTTGTTCTTGTCCCAGAGCAAATAACCCCATGTTCCGAGAAGAGCGGCAGCAAGAATACCTATTAATAGGTTCCTGTTACCCCTGTTCGGGCGAGGCGGGTCGTTTTGCGGAGTTGCGGATGGATAATTTGTGTTTGTCATACTAGATGGGTTTTTAAATAAATGAGTTTTAGTTTTATATCCTAATGGACTACTATTCAATTTTTAATGTTACGTTCTGCACGTAAATCCATTTGGACTCATAATTCCGAAAACCGTGCCAGAAACCAAAAATACCATGTCAAAAACTTCCGCCGGTTGCTGCAAACAAGCCGGCTAAAGCCTGTATCTTAGCAGCTTATGGCTGTTGAAAAAATCATCGCAGACTGGAAAAAGGGAAGCTTCAAACCCATCTATTGGCTTGAAGGGGAGGAGGAATATTTCATCGATAAGGTCATCGCTTTTGCCGAACACAACATTCTCAATGAATCGGAAGCCGCCTTTAACCTCACCGTATTCTATGGCCGGGACAGCTCCTGGGCCGATGTAAAAAACGCTTGCATGCGCTACCCGATGTTTGCCGAACGCCAGGTTGTGTTGCTTAAGGAGGCACAGCACATGCGCGATATCGAAAAACTCGAAAGCTATATCGAACACCCGCTCTCCTCCACCATTTTCGTCGTTTCCTATAAAGATAAGAAGGTGGACGGGCGCACGAAGTTTGCAAAGATCCTCAAGGAAAAATCGGTCTTCGTCACCACAAAGAAGATATACGATAACCAGCTTCCCGAATGGACACAGGAGCTCATTCGTTCCCTCGACCTGACCATTTCGCCCAAGGCGCTCGCACTCCTCGTCGATCATATCGGCAACGATCTGACGCGCATCGAGAATGAAGTGGAGAAGATCTCCGTCAACCTCGGCAAAAGGAAACTGATCTCCGAGGAGGATATTGAAGAATTCGTGGGCGTAAGCAAGGAGTATAATGTGTTCGAGCTGCAGGCGGCGCTTGCCCGAAAGGACCTGGCGAAGAGCATCCGGATCATCCAGTATTTCGAATCCAATCCCAAGGCGGCGCCGATACAGCTGGTATTACCCAGCCTCTATGGATTCTTCAGTAAGGTGTTCATGGTCTTTGGCGCACCGTCGCCGGACGAAAAGGCCGTCGCCACCGCCATCGGGGTAAATTCATTTTTCGTGAAAGACTACCTGCTCGCCGCGAAAAGCTATGACTTCCCCGGAGTAGAGAGGATCCTGCTCCTCCTGAATCAGTATAACCTGAAGAGTCTCGGCGTAAACAGTGCCGGTGCGGAAGACGCATCCCTTCTCAAGGAAATGGTCTGCAAAATGATCGCCTGATATTGAATGAATTCCTTTTCTTTGCAACGTTTTGAAAAATACCGCATCTATTACCCGGGAATTCTTATCGAAAACAAGAATCTCTGAATCTGAATCATAAAAATATAGTCAACAATGAAACGAATTTCCTTTCTCTTCCTGGCGGCCGGTCTCTTTTTTCTCGCAAGCTGCGACACAACCCGTGAAATAACGCTCGATAAGGACGGGAGCGGAAGCCTGGTTACCACCACCGACCTCAGCAGCCTGATCGGCATGGCGAAGATGGCAGGGCAATCGAAGGATATGGACAAATTGGGCGACCGCGCGATTGATACAACGATCTCCCTGAGCGCACTGGCAGATAGCCTTCCCGATCTGACTCCACAGGACATCGCTTTGGTCAAGACCGGCACATTGGGATTCATAATGAATATGGCGGATGAGAAATTCGTAACGAAACTCCAGTTTCCTTTCAAAAGCACGGATCAACTGGCGCACCTCGATAAGCTTTCGACCAAGGTGATACAGCAAACCATCAAGAAGCAGGTGGGAGGCGATAAAGCTCCTCCCGGAATGGACGGAGAAATGCCCGAGGGTTCAATAGATGATTATTACACGATCACCTATACCAAGGGACAGATAGAAAAGAAACTCAACAAGGAGAAATATGCCGACATCGCCAATGATAAAGGCATGCAGTCGATGAAGGAAATGTCAGGCCAGGGACTTCCCATGGGCAATACCATCATCATTCACCTTCCGGCTCCAGCCAAAAAAGTGGAAGGAAGTAGTGCAAAGCTGTCGGAAGATAAGAAGACCGTCACCATTAGTAATTCCCTGGAAGAATTCTTCGATGATGGGACGAAGCTGGAATTCAACGTTACATATTGAAGCCAATTTGGCAATTTGATAATTTGGTAATTTGATGATGAGGCGTGCTACGATGAGGAAAGGCGCTTCGAATGAGGGTCATTGTCAAATTATCAAATTGCCAAATTATCAAATTGACTAGTTGTTTTACTTTAACCTCTCTAAACTGGATATCTTATCCTTGTCGATCTGGCTGACGAGCATCTCCAGCGAATCGAACTTGGCCTCTTTGCGGAGAAATGCTTTTACGTACACGGTCAACTGCTGCCCGTATATCGACGAATCGAAATCGAACAGGTTTACCTCTATCACTCTCTTTGTACCGCCGACGGTAGGGCGAAAGCCAATACTCATCATTCCCTTCAATAGTGAATGCCCCGGTACCGGGTTAACCTGGCCGAGCCTGGCAAGTACGGCATAGATCCCGTCTCCCGGGATGATCTTCTCCGGCTCCCCGATCTCGAGGTTGGCAGTGGGATAGCCGAGCGTACGGCCGAGCTTGTCTCCATCGATCACCTTTCCGGTAAAGAAGAAATCATAACCGAGCAGGCGGTTTGCCGCCTCCACTTCGCCATTGTTCAATGCCTGGCGTATGTTGGTCGAACTGATGGATATCTCATCGAGAACATGCTTGGGAATCTCCTGCAATTCATAGTCGAATATGGGAGCGAATTTCTCCAGGAGCAGGTAATCGCCTTTCCTTTCCTTGCCGAAACGGTGATCATACCCAATGATGATGGTATGCGGTGCAAATCTCTCTACCAGGAAATGACGGATGTACTCGCTTGCATCCTGGTTGGAAAATGCATCTGTGAATGCAACCACTACCAGGTGATCTACGCCGAGCCCATCCAGTAATTGTATCTTTTCCTCGAGTGTATTGATGAGACGGATCGGGTGCGAAGAGGCGATTACCTTTCGCGGGTGTGGGTGAAAGGTGATGATCACGCTCTCTCCCCCAATATCCTTTGCGGTGGAAAGCAGCCGGCTGATGATCTGGCGATGCCCCAGGTGAACACCATCGAAGGTGCCGATTGTAATGACGGCCTTTCTGAAAACGGGTAGGTGCTCCAGGTCTTTGTGTACTTGCATAAAACGGCCCCGAAGATAGCTTGGAATCACGATTTGCCAATCCCCAATATATTACCGGCGGCTCCCCGGACATGGATTGCCAATTGACCGCTTATGGTTAGTTTTGCGCCTTAAATTAAAGCATGAGCCTGTATTCAAAAAGGGGGGTGTCCGCGCAAAAAGAAGAAGTGCATGCCGCTACCAGGCATCTCGACAAGGGACTTTACCCGAAGTCCTTTTGCAAGGTGTACCCGGATGTATTGTGCGGCGATAAGGATTGGGTGAATGTGATGCATGCAGATGGAGCCGGCACCAAGAGTATCCTGGCCTATCTATATTGGAAGGAAACGGGCGATCTCAGCGTCTGGAAAGGAATAGCACAGGACGCGATCGTCATGAACCTGGATGATCTCCTTTGCGTGGGAATTTATGACCAACTGGTATTCTCGTCAACCATCGACCGGAATAAGAATCTAATCCCGGGAGAGGTTCTCGAAGCCGTCATATCCGGTACGCAGGAATTCTTCGACGACATGCGCAAATTCGGCGTCAATATAACTTTTATGGGAGGAGAGACGGCCGATGTAGGCGATGTGGTCCGTACCATGGCCGTGAATGGAACGATGGCGGCCCGGTGGCCGAAATCGAAACTCATCACCAACGAGAAGATAGCAGCCGGCAATGTCATCGTCGGTCTCGCAGGGTTCGGCCGCTGTTCATATGAAGAGGGATACAACAGCGGTCTCGCCAGTAACGGCCTCACGAGCGCGAGACACGATGTGCTCTCGAAGGAATACGGGCGTAAGTTCCCCGAATCGTTTGACAATTCTCTCGATGAATCGGTGGTGTATATCGGGCCACATAAAATGAATGATCCGCTCGAGGTAGATGGAGAAAAGACCACGATCGGTAAACTCATCCTATCGCCGACGAGAACATTTGCCCCCGTGCTGAAAACACTTTTGCAGGAACACTTCGATTCCATTCTTGGTCTCATCCACTGCAGCGGCGGCGGACAAACCAAATGTTTAAAATATGTCCCCGATGATGTCAGGATCATCAAGGATGATCTTTTTGACCCACCGGTGATCTTCCAACTGATCCAGCAGGCCAGCGGCGCGGACGACCGTGAAATGTACCAGGTGTTTAATATGGGAACAAGGCTGGAGATCTATACCAACGAAAAAGACGCCGGTTCCATCATCGGCGTCGCTGAAAGCTTTGGCGTTGAGGCCCGGGTGATCGGAAGGGTAGAGGAGGGACGGGGGCTTGCGATTGAAACGCGCAGTGGAAGGTTGGTGTATTAGGAAGAGTTGAGGAATTGGGGATTAGGAATAAGGAATTAGGCTGACACTTGAAATATCTTCTCATGAGGCCCAATTCCTAATTCCCAATTGATGATTACACACGTTTGCTATTTGCAACATTGCGACTGATCAGGAATTCTACGCCATGTCCCGTAGGGACATCTGGTCGGTAGAAAAAGGCAGTCGCGGAAGCTTCGGCGTTCCGAAGGAACGCGGGCGAGTGTGCTCTTTTCAATTCTCTACCGACCAATTGTCCCTATGGGACAAGCTTCCGAAATCTGCACGAGTATCATTGGTCTCGTCTGTAAATCTATTATTATCAGAATTGAGGCCCAATTCCTAAATCCCAATCCCTAGTCCTTTTTTCCTCATAAATTCTGTAATCGTGAATAGTGACAGCAGTTCAGTAGGATGTGAACTACGATTCGTAACGATTCTTCAATTCACGATTGCCGATTCACGATTCACGTTTCACGTTTCACGTTCTTATAAAAGATCATTCTTTCACCAGCTTATAACTACTCAGCATTTTCTTCTTTTCATCCATTACACTCAATATATAGATGCCCTTCGCCAGCGATGCTGTCGAGATAGACACAGTGTTAGACCCTTTCACCAGGTTCACAGCGTTAACGCGGAGCAGAGTGCCTTTCATATCCGTAATGAGCACGGATCCTCGTCCCTCTTCTGTGGATGTAATTTGCAATGTTGCTTTATCCCCCACGGGATTTGGATAAACGGATAATTCCGTTGCGGGGGTGGTGATGTTGAGTCTCTTCTTTCCTATTGCATTTACCTCCACATCTGTGACGGTAACTTCGCCTGCGGGCCTGGCGGGCATTGGCTTACCGACAACGGTGATCTCCTTCAATTCCAGGTTGACGGGTTTAACCTGCTCTTCGATCTCCTGTATTTGCTCATCCACGACCGTCACTTTTTCCTTGACGGGTTTCAACAATATTTCAATGGCGCCATTTTTTCCCTTCTCCCCGTACTTGGTAGT
>DATHKS010000595.1:0-2133 GCA_035488975.1 Chitinophagaceae bacterium
TCAATGCCGCCGCCGTTTTACAGGTACCGCTCGCCGTATTCGTCTGGGACGATGGCTATGGGATCTCCGTTCCAAAGAAATATCAGACCACAAAGGGATCCATTTCCGAGGCGCTGGCCGGAATGCAGAAACA
The DNA here is from genome assembly GCA_035488975.1 of Chitinophagaceae bacterium. Lineage (GTDB taxonomy): Bacteria > Bacteroidota > Bacteroidia > Chitinophagales > Chitinophagaceae > DATHKS01. The sequence goes on from DATHKS010000595.1 coordinate 134, forward strand.
ACCCGATACCAATGGCATCAATATCTTCAGGGTAAAGGGCTGGGACTACGCGGGCATGTGTGAAGTATTCGATGAGGGTCTTCGCATGGCAAGGGAATTACATATTCCCGTACTCTTTCATGTAGAAGAGCTCACGCAGCCGCAGGGTCATTCCACATCGGGAAGCCATGAGCGATATAAGACACAGGAGCGCCTCGACTGGGAAAGAGAATGGGATGGAATGAAGAAAATGCGCGAATGGATAATCGAGAATTCACTCAGCGATGAAGAAGAGATCGAGGAGGTGGAACGCCAGGCAAAGAAGGATGTGAAGGCAAGTAAGGAGAGCGCCTGGCAAAAATACCAGGACCCGATAAAATTGCAGGTGACCAAATCCGCCGACCTGATCAATAATATGGCAGCCGGACTACCCGAACAGGCCGTTGCATTGCAGAAGATAGCCACTTCACTCACCACCAACCGCGAGCCGCTGCGGAAAGATGTGATGAAGGCGCTGTACGATGCCATTGGCCTCACCGACAAGAATGACCTCTCTTTCTGGACGAAAGATTACTATAACGACCTGCTCAAGGAAAACAAGGCCCTGTTCAACTCTCATTTATATAATGAAGGAGTGAAGGCGGCCATCAAGGTGAAACAGGTCAGGGGTACATACGATAAGGATGCGGTGCAGATCAATGGCTACGAGGTTTTGAATAAATACTTCGACCTGCTCTTCGGGCATAACCCGAAAGTGGTCGCCTTCGGTGAGGACCTCGGCCAGATCGGGGATGTCAACCAGGGATTCAGCGGGCTCCAGGCGAAACATGGCGCCGACCGCATCTTCGATACCGGCATCCGGGAACTGACCATCATGGGACAGGGCATCGGCCTGGCCTTGCGTGGTCTCCGTCCAATAGCCGAGATCCAGTACCTCGACTATCTTCTCTACGGGTTACAACCCCTGAGCGATGATGTAGCTACGCTTCACTACCGGACCTTCGGACAACAGAGCTGTCCATTGATCGTACGCAGCAGGGGCCACCGGCTTGAGGGGATCTGGCATAGCGGTTCGCCAATGGGAATGATCATCAACTCCCTTCGCGGGTTGTATGTGTGTGTGCCGAGAAATATGGTACAGGCCGTAGGCATGTACAATACACTATTGAAAGGAAATGATCCTGCGCTGGTGATCGAATGCCTGAACGGCTATCGCCTGAAGGAAAAATTGCCCTCCAATCTTTTGGAGATGACGGTGCCGCTCGGTATACCCGAGGTGATCCGCGAGGGTACCGATATAACGATCGTCTCCTATGGCTCCATCCTTCGCATCATACAGGAGGTGGCAACTACACTGGCCAAGGAGGGCATCGAATGCGAGATCATCGATGTGCAGACATTGCTGCCGTTCGATACTAATCATACTATCCTCGACTCGCTGAAAAAGACAAACCGGATCGTTTTCATCGATGAGGACGTTCCCGGCGGCGCTGCAGGCTATATGTTCAATAAGGTAATGGAGGAGCAGGGCGGCTATAAACATCTCGATGTGGCGCCGCGTACCATTACGGGGCAGGCGCATCGCCCGGCCTATGGCAGTGATGGCGACTACTTCAGCAAACCCAATGCGGAAGAGATGGAGAGAGTGGTGAAGGAGATGATGGCGGAATGAAATTAGCAAATGTGCAAATATGCCAATGTGCCAATGATCCTTATTACATTAGTCATTACTCATCGGAGCACGCAATAATTGGCACATTGGCTAATTTTCTAATTGGCACATTATCAAATTACCAAATTGTTCTCTCTTGCCCTCCAACTTCCTCACCATAATCGACATCCTCGGCACCTTCGCCTTCGCAGTAGCCGGTGCCTTTTCCGCCATGGAGAAGCGGCTCGATCCGTTTGGTGTACTGGTTCTTTCTTTCGTAACGGCCATTGGTGGCGGAACCGTCAGGGACATCCTCATAGGTAATCTGCCGGTAGGCTGGCTGGGAAATGCGACGGCCGTGATAGTGATC
>DATHKS010000596.1:0-6811 GCA_035488975.1 Chitinophagaceae bacterium
AATTCAGCCTTGCCTAATGCATATTCATCCATTACGGCCTTTTGTTTTGCGCTCTCGCTGATCGTCTTCACCAGCTTCGCACTGATCTCATTTTTCTTACTGGTCACTACTTCATTGAGCGTTACAACCTGCGGAGTATTGATGTCCGAGCGGAAATCATAGAATTTGGTGAAGTCGTCATTGAGATCAACACGATGCCACCCTTCGCCCTCCGTGAGCTGGTAGGTCTTCTTTCCATCGAAATCCGTTACGAAGAGGTTCCTGTCCATGGGACGGGGATAGGCCAGGGTGTAGTACACTCTCTTATTTACCTCGTCGATGCCATTGAGATCGGCCACATCGAATTTACTTTTGGTAAGCTGGGTTTTCGTCTTACCATCCATGCTATAGAGATATATCTGGTTGAATCCATTCATCTCGCTCGTGAACACATAGTCCTTTCCATTTTTCAGGAATTGCCAGTCATCGTTGATGTCTATGAAATATTTATTCTTTTCCTGGTAGAGGATATTGCTTGCGCCGGTCTGCGGATCGGTAAGAAGTAATTTCAATTCATTCTGATGACGGTTCATCCAGAATACTACCAGCGATCGATCATCGGTTGTCCATTTGATGCGCGGGATGTAGATATCTCCCTGTTCGAATTGCGCCTTGACATCCTTTCCGCTGGTCAGGTTGTAGATATGTATCTCGATAGTCGAGTTATCGTCACCCGCCTTTGGATATTTGTAGGTGTATTGGCTATTGTGAGCATTGTCGAACTGCGTGAACTGGTATTCCTTCACCTTGCTTTCATCAAAGCGATAATAGGCGAGGTTGTCTCCCTTGGGGCTCCATTGATACGCCCTGATCAGTGTAAACTCTTCCTCGTACACCCAATCCGCGTTTCCATTGATGACCTGGTTCCACTTGCCATCGGTGGTAACGGCCTTGAGGGAATTGTCGGCAAGATTTTTAATGTACAGGTTATTGTCCTCGACGAAAGCGAGTTTCGATCCGTCCGGCGATAGCTCCGGGTACATTACCTTCCCCGTATCGGCCATGATGGTCTTTTTGGTGGCAACATCATAAACATAGGCATAGGCGCGGGTGGAATAACGGTAGATCTTTTCAATTCCATTGCGGACGATGAACAGGTTGGGCTGAGTTGTCGGGCTTATATCTTCCAGGTCTCCGATAGGTGTACCATCGGGCTTTTTCACGTCAGCTGCTTTTATCTGGCTGCTGGTGTTGCTGGTGTCAAAGGAAGCACGGACGGCTTCGCCACGAAAAGTTCCCCGTTTATAGATATCCTCGAGGGTGACCTGCTTTTTCTGTGCTGTTACGAAGAGAGGCAATACCAAAACAAGGAGAAACATCTTACGCATAGTATGCATTTTTTTGTAGAGGTAAATGTAAGAGAAACCATGGATAACGGCCTGCCGTATATATAAAAAACCCCCGCGTTTGGGGGTGTTGGCTTTTAATTTGGCTGTGACGCGAATACAGGTCGAAACCTACGGTGGCGTTTATTTATTTTTTGGACGGCCAGTCAGATAATCGAAACGTTTGCCGGTCACTTCCGCCATGTCCGGAATGGCCTCGGCTTGATACTCGCCGGCATCCAACTTCTTCTTCGTTGCTGAAAAGGCCTCGAGTGTCTGCTGTATATCCTCATCGGAGTGGACGGAAGTAGGTATCAGGCGATAGATGATGTGTCCCTTTGGAATAACGGGATAGACGACGATGGAGCAGAAGATGTGATAATTCTCGCGAATATCCATCACCATGGCAGTGGCTTCTTCTACACCACCCTTCATATAGATGGGAGTAACTACGGAATCCGTTTTACCAATATCGAATCCCCTTTCCTTAAGACCGCTCTGCAGTTTAAGCGCATTCTCCCAGAGTTTATCCTTGAGTTGCGGTTGTGAGCGGAGCAAATGAAGACGCTTGAGATTCCCTACAACGATCGGCATAGGCAGGCTCTTGGCGAAGATCTGCGACCGGATATTATAGCGGACGAAATCGATGATGTTCTTATCACCGGCAATGAAGGCGCCGATCGATGCCATAGATTTGGCGAAGGTCGAGAAATAAAGATCGATCTTATCCTGCACTCCCTGCTCTTCACCGGCCCCGGCCCCGGTCTTTCCCAGCGTACCGAATCCATGCGCATCGTCTACCAGCAGGCGGAATTCATATTTGTCTTTGAGCGCCGCAATCTCCTTCAGACGACCCTGGTCACCGGCCATGCCGAAGACGCCTTCGGTGATGACGAGAATGCCACCGGCCTTCTGTTTTTCGATCAGGGCAGTCGCGCGTTGTAATTGTTTTTCGAAGTCCTCGATATCGTTATGCTTGAATACATAGCGATGCCCCGGATGGAGACGGAGCCCGTCTATGATGCAGGCATGACTTTCCGCGTCATAAATGATTATATCGTGGCGGCTGCAGAGTGCATCGATGAGACTGACCATGCCCTGGTACCCGAAGTTGACGAGGATCGCATCTTCTTTCATTTCGAAAGCGGCAAGCTCGGCCTCCAGCTGCTCATGCAGGTTGCTGTTCCCGCTCATCATACGAGCACCCATGGGAAGGGCGAGACCGAATTCCTTCGCACCCTGTGCATCGGCCTGGCGGACCTCGGGATGATTGGCAAGACCAAGATAGTTGTTGAGACTCCAGACGATCATCTCCTTATTGCGGAATTTCATACGGCTGCCGATCTCGCCTTCGAGTTTAGGAAATGCAAAATACCCATGAGCTCTTTCCCGGTGCTGACCAATGGGGCCGGCATGCTGTAATAAACGTGCAAATAAATCCGCCATATTAAGAAATTATGAAGGTTTGGAAACTGCGCAAAGGTAAGGGATTCGAAGGTTCAGCCAAAGAGGCGGGTCTTGGTAATTGGCAATGCTAGAAAGTTGAGAAATTCAAAATTCAAAAGTCAAAATTCAAAAAGGCGTGCTATCAGGAGAGGCTAACGTTGTCTCAGCGGGGTCTGGCCCAAACGATCTGATCAAATCGGAATTTTCCGGGCCGACCCCGATAGATTTGAATCTTACTTCTATCAGCAAAGCAAAAGCCGTTGCTATTCATCCCTTGTATTCTTTTGTGTTCTTTGTGTTCTTTGTGGTTCAATTTTCGCGTTCTAACTCCCATTGTTTATTAATACCCGCCGTTGGCTAAGGCTCCCATGGCGCATGGCCGATTTTAGTGTTCTTTTGAATGATGGAATTTTTATAACCCACCCACTCAACCACCTCTTGACAAATGAATACCGCATCAACTGAAGCCATACCCGGTGAATATTATTTACGGGGCATTCCCGAAATGGCCTCGGGCTTTAAACTGAACGCAGATAACAGCTTCGAGTTCTTCCTCGTGTACGGCGCGCTGGACCGGCTGGGCTCGGGGAAATGGTCGGTGGAAAAAAACCAGGTTGTCTTCAACAGCAAATCATGGAGTGGGAAAGACTTCGCCCTCATTCAAAGTAAGAAGACGGCGGATGAAGGCATAACGATCCGCATAACCGATAATAACGAGAGCTTGCTCCGGTACATGCACGCAAGTACGGGCAGTAGACGGGAGGATGTATGGGAGGATTCTGATGAGCATGGCATCATAAAGTTGCCTGCGTCGTCATCGACATCCATGATCTCGCTTGTCTTCGAATTCTGTCCCGAACGCATTTCCATTTTCACCATTGAAGGCACGGAACATAATTACTTCGAGTTCCGCATCGAACCCTGGCTGACGGAATTCTTCTTCAAAGATTTCAGGCTCATGATCACGAACGAAGGTTTCCACGGCCCGCACCCAATGATATTGGAGAAGGAATTCGACTACGTCAAGAAGAAATGAACCGCTGGGACGTCGGAATGTAGTATTGGGAGGTAAGTAGTAAGTTGATAGGTTGATAAGTTGACAAGTGATAAGGGCATCACTTGTTATTGAAAACTTGTGAGAATATTGATCATGTAACTGTTGGCCTTATCACTTGTCAACTTATTAACTTGTCAACTTGACACAGGTACCCTTTGCTGCGAATCAATACAATCAGATCACCAGCAGGGCGTCGCCATAACTGAAGAAGCGATACTTGTCCTTGATGGCTTTCTTATAGGCTTCCATGGCGAGTTCATAACCGGCGAAGGCGCATGTCATGATCAGCAGGCTTGTCTTTGGTAAATGAAAGTTAGTGACCAGTGAATCCGCGATATTGAAATCATACGGCGGGTGAATGAACATATTCGTCCAGCCTTCGGAGGGCTTCAGTAATTTCTGGGCGGTGAATGATGATTCGAGAGATCTCATCGTAGTGGTGCCGATAGAGCAGATGCGATGACCGTATTCCTTGGCGCGGTTGACGATCTTGCAAGCCGTTTCATCGATATGATAGTACTCGGCATCCATTTTATGTTTGCTGAGATCCTCCACTTCTATGGGCCGGAACGTGCCGAGACCGGTATGCAGGGTCACTTCGGCGAACCGGATACCCTTTATCTCGAGGCGCTTGATCAGCTCGCGGCTGAAGTGAAGGCCCGCAGTAGGAGCGGCTACGGCTCCTTCGTGCTTGGCATAAACGGTTTGATAGCGTTCCTTATCTTCCTCATCTGGCTTACGCTTGATGTATTTTGGTAAAGGCGTCTCACCGAGTTTCTCGAGTTGTTCCCGGAAACCCTCTTCGCTGCCTTCCCAGAGAAAACGTATCGTGCGGCCACGGCTCGTGGTATTGTCGATCACTTCCGCAACGAGATCTTCCTGGTCGCCGAAGTATAATTTATTGCCGACCCTGATCTTTCGCGCGGGGTCAACTATCACATCCCAGAGACGGTTAGGCTTATTCAATTCACGGAGCAGGAACACCTCTATCTTGGCGCCCGTTTTTTCCTTGCGCCCATACATTCGGGCGGGGAATACCTTCGTATTGTTTACCACGAATACATCCTTATCATCAAAGTATTCCTGTATGTCGCGGAAGTGCTTATTTTCGATTTGACCGGTATGGCGGTGTACAACCATCATACGCGCGTCTTCACGTTTTTTAGCAGGGTTTTGGGCAATAAGATTAAGAGGCAGATCGAAACGAAATTGGGAAAGCTTCATGAGTTTATTAGATGTTTATTATGTGGGTCTCATGACGCAAACCGGTAGTTTATACCCGAGGAGAGATCACCAATCCCCGGTCTTACGGCACCGGGCATGGTCATGCTGACAGCTTATAAAGCGTGCAAAGGTAGGCAATAAGAGGTGCATTTGGCACGTTATTGCTAACAATTTTTTCACTAGCCGGACCTGGTTATTTCACTGATTTTTATGCCTTTTGTTGACCCGGGGCATCTTAGATTTGCTGTTCGGGTACCCTGGCCGGGCAGTCCGGTCATCCAATTTCAACGGCCATTCGCGGATAATTCAGTAATTTTTCAACCACAGCCCCAGCAGCAGTATGAAACGGACCCTTCTTTGCCTCATCATTCTTCTCCCATCACTCCTCCAGGCGCAGCCTAAGATCAAAAACAAGAAATATCAGGGTTTACTCTGGGAGATCAGCGGGAATGGTATGAAGAAAAATTCCTATCTCTTCGGCACCATGCACGTCAGCAGCAAGATGGCCTTTCATTTAGCCGACTCATTCTACGTGTGCATTCACAACGCGGATATGGTGGCGCTGGAGACCAATCCCGAATCGTGGCAGGAAGATATGAGTAGGTATGACCTGGGAAATGACCGCAGCGAGGGCTTCAATTTCCGTATGAATGGCTATATGCCCGTACCGGACGACTATCTGAGCATAAACACGTTGAAATTCTATAAGTATGATAAGAAGGTGGAGCGCGCCCTTTACACCAATCCATCGACTATCAATAACCTCCTTTATCGTACGTATGGGAATGAGTCGAGCGACTTCGAAGAAGATACCTACCTGGATATGTATATCTACCAGTGCGGAAAGAAATGGGGTAAAAAGGTTGCCGGCGTAGAGAGATACGGTGAGAGCATGAAGCTGATGGCTGAGGCCTACCGCGATGCGGCGAAGGACCGGTCGAGGAAGGAAAGAAGCTACGATGGCGAAGACGGTTATTCCTCCAGCAAACTACAGGAGGCCTACCGCAGTGGTAATCTCGACTGGCTCGATTCCATCAACAAGTATAACAGCTTCTCTGCAGCATTCGATGAAAAATTTCTCTACAGGCGTAACGAGATCCAGGCATCCTCGATCGATTCCATCCTTCGTTCCGGTCAGTCGCTGTTCGTAGGCGTCGGCGCGGCACACCTCCCGGGAAACCGCGGAGTGATCGAGATATTGAGAAAACTCGGCTATCGCCTTCGCCCGGTGAAGATGGGCGTGCGCGACAGCCAGCACAAGAACCAGGTCGAGAAATTAAGAGTGCCTGTCGCCTTCAACACCCAGGAAGCAGGAGATGGACTCTATAAGGTGGACATTCCCGGCAAGTTCTACCAGTTCGGCGAAGAAGGAAGCCTCGATCAGCGCCAGTATGCCGACATGGCGAATGGCAGCTATTATATGGTTACCCGTATCATGACCAATGCATGGATGTGGGGACACAGCGTGGAAAGGGTGAGCAGGGTAGTGGATAGCCTGCTATATGAAAATATTCCCGGTAAGATCATCAGTAAGACACCCATAGTACGCAACGGCAACAAGGGAATCGATATCGTGAACAGGACGCGGCGCGGAGACATTCAGCGATATAACATTTTCATCACGCCATTCGAGGTGGTGATATTCAAGATGAGTGGGACGGGCGACTATGTAAACGCCGGTGATGAGGCTAAAAAATTCTTCGGAAGCATTCGTCTCCGG
>DATHKS010000597.1:0-4294 GCA_035488975.1 Chitinophagaceae bacterium
CGTAGATGAGTTGCTGCAGACCCTGCTTCTGAAGAGCCTCCAGCGACTCCATGAATTCCTCGTAGCTGTTCTCGGTGAATTTATTCAACTTGATATAGCCCGTCGTCTTGTCGATCATATACGATGCATCGACGGATGAGACAGGAATACTGCCCCGCTTTACATTGATGGTCTTTGGTGCATTATTGCGCATGATCTGCAAGGAGGCGGTGGAGCCGCTTTCCCCCCGTATGAATTCCTTGATCTTCGCCGTTGAAATATTCTTTGTGGTGAGGGACGAGTCGTTTACTTTGATGATCTTATCGCCCACCTGGAGCCCGGCCTTATCGCTGGGTCCGCCGGGGATCACGTAGACGACATTGACCGTATCATCGAAGATGTTGAACTCGACACCGATGCCATCGAAATTTCCCGCAAGATCTTCATTGGCTTCCTTCAATTCCACCGGTGGAAAATAGACGGAGTGGGGGTCCAGTTCACTCATCATTTCCTGGATCGCGCCCGCTTCAAGCGAATCCGTATTTACCTTATCTACATACTTCGAACGAATGAGGTCGAGTGCTTCCTGCAGGGAATTTGTCCTGTTGATCTTGAAAAAGCCTTTGCTGCCGCCATTAAGATTGAGCCGGTAGCCGATGAACATCCCAATGATCAGTATCACGGAGAAAAGTAGTGGCAGCCAAACCTGTAATTTTTTGTTTCCCATCATCTAACTTTAATGTAATTTGACGCAAAATAGAGAAAGTTTATGGTTTATGTCTATGGTTTTGAGGATGAACGGGTTTTATGGCATCAGCTTTGCCGTTGCCGGTCGACAATGAAACCATCAACAGAAAACGACAATCTTATCTTATGCCATCTGTAAAACTGATCGCCGATTGCGGGGCGACAAAATCTGAATGGTGTCTCCTGCACAAAGGCCTTCAAAAAAAGATCATAACGCAGGGCATAAGTCCGTATTTCCTCGATACATCTCAGATCATTGAACTCCTGTTGAAAGAATTGGTACCGAAGCTGCGGTCGGCGAAAGTGACCGAGGTGTACTACTATGGGACGGGCTGCGCGAACCCGTCGAATGCGAGGCTCGTGCGGAATGCACTCCTGCAGGTCTTCGGCAATGCGTACGTAGATGTGAACCACGACCTGTTGGCGGCGGCAAGAGCGCTATGCGGGGATGGGAAGGGGGTCGCCTGTATCCTGGGCACCGGTTCCAATTCCTGTTATTATAATGGAAAGAAGATCGTCAAGAATAGCCCCGGCCTCGGGTATGTGCTGGGTGATGAAGGGAGCGGCGCATATCTTGGCAAGAAAGTGATACAATATTATTTGTATGGTACTTTCGATGACGAATTGCGTGGCCGGTTCGACCTAACCTACACTACCAATTCGGCCGAGATACTGGAGAACGTGTACAAGAATCCGTTGCCTAACCGGTACCTCGCGGGATTCACGAAATTCCTGGCCGATAACCGGGGACATTATATGATCGAGAACATCATCGAGGATGGGCTGAATGATTTTTTCTTCAACCATTTGTGCAAATACCGGGAAATCTGGAAGCTTCCGGTGAACTTTGCCGGAAGTGTGGCGTATGGGTTCAGGGATGTGTTGCAGACCCTGTGCAATAGTTATCAATTTGAATTGGGAAAAGTTTTGAAAAAACCTATGAGTGGCCTCATAGAATATCATAGTTAAAAGGAAGGATGTATGGCATTTCAAAAGATCACGGAGCAGGATAGCCCTTACAGGCACTTAGAGAAGATGAATGTTGCCGAACTGCTCATTAATATTAACCAGGAGGACCAGACCGTTCCAATGGCAGTAGAAAAGGCCGTTCCACAGATCGAGAGGCTGGTGGAAGCCGTCAGCGACAAGATGCTGATGGGGGGAAGACTATTCTATATCGGGGCGGGTACGAGCGGCCGCCTGGCGGTAGTGGATGCGAGCGAATGCCCCCCCACCTATGGCGTGCCGTATGGTTTGGTGATAGCCGTAATAGCCGGTGGCGATAAGGCGATCACGACCGCAGTCGAATTTGCAGAAGACGACAGGGATCAGGGTTGGAAGGATCTACTTTCCTTCAATGTATCGGATAAGGATGTTGTGATAGGCATTGCAGCAAGCGGCACTACGCCGTATGTGATCGGCGCCCTGGAGGAATGCCGCAAGAGAGGCATCGTTACGGGCAGCATCGCCTGCAATCCCGATTCACCCGTCAGCAAGGCCGCCGATTTTCCCATTGAAGTTGTGGTAGGACCCGAGTTCGTTACCGGTAGTACGCGCATGAAGAGCGGAACGGCGCAGAAACTCGTATTGAATATGATCTCCACCACGGTGATGATACAACTCGGAAGGGTAGAGGATAACAAGATGGTGAATATGCAGCTCACGAATGAGAAACTCATTGACCGTGGCGTGAAGATGGTGATGCAACGCCTCCGATGGTCGGACTATGAAAAGGCGAAACAACTACTGGTGGAATTCGGCAGCGTCAAGAAGGCTACTGAATCGGTAGACAAATAATTTTCTTTTCGAGTATTGTTCTGTATATTGCGCACCGTGGTAGTTTCAAACAAACATATTGCTTCGTTTTCCGCAACAAATACCGTTGCCGGTTCCTCCATTACTATTACTACCATTATCACAACCCGTTAAGGGTTGTATTTCTCCATATCACCCCACGGGCTTTTTATAGCTTCACGCCGACAGGAGTCGGGTACCTGGTAGTCATCATCATCTACATAATTTCATTAAATAAGCGCGCATGCAGGTTTTAAAATTTGGCGGCACATCGGTTGCCAATGCAGAGAATATCAATAAGGTCATTTCAATAACGAAGGATGCTATTAAAAGGGATAAGACGATACTCGTGGTATCGGCGCTTGGTAGTGTAACGGATCTCTTATTGAATGCCGCCGTGCTGGCGGCGGAGGGGAAGGAGGAATACCGGGACAAACTCGGCGTTGTCGAGCAGCGGCACCTGGATACCGTGAAGCAATTGATCCCCGTGGCGCAGCAGAGCCAGTTGCTGAGCCTGGTGAAGAAGAGCTGCAACGAAATAGAGGATATCTGCAGCGGCATCTTCCTGCTAAGGGAATTGACGCCGCGTTCGAAGGACCGGATAGCGAGCTATGGCGAGTGGCTTTCCTCGCGTATCATCTCTGCGGCGCTTAAGGCAGGAGGAGTGGAGAACACCTGGAAGGACTCGCGGGAGCTCATCATTACCAATTCAAATTTCACAGCGGCGGAAGTTGATTTTCCGAATACGGGGGAGAAGGTGAAGGAATTCTTCGGCGCTTCTACAGGCGATTTATTCATCCTGCCCGGATTCATTGCCGCGGATATGAATGGTATAACGACGACTCTCGGACGGGGCGGCTCCGATTACACCGCAGCCATCATCGCCGCGGGAGTATCCGCAAAGAGGCTCGAGGTGTGGACCGATGTGAGTGGCATGATGACGGCCGATCCGAGGTTGACGGCGAACGCCCGCATTATTCCGCATATCTCTTACCAGGAGGCCATGGAACTTTCCCATTTCGGTGCAAAGGTCATCTACCCACCCACCATTCAGCCCGTGATGAGCCAGGGCATACCGGTTTGGATAAAGAATACCTTCATCCCAACCGATGAAGGCACCCTGATAGAATCGACGGCGACACGTAACGGCAATATCGTACGCGGTATTTCCAGCATAAATAATATTGCGCTGCTGAGTCTCGAGGGCAGCGGCATGGTCGGCATTCCCGGTTTCTCCAAACGCCTGTTCGAGGCGCTGAGCAATGAGAAGATCAATGTCATCCTGATCACGCAGAGTTCATCGGAGCATTCCATCTGCGTGGCAGTGGATACCCTGGCGGCGCAACGGGCAAAGGAAGCGGTGGACGCGGCGTTTACCAACGAGATCACACTCGAGAAGGTCGAACCGCTGATGATCGAGGCCGATCTTTCGATAGTCGCGTTGGTGGGGGAGAACATGAAGAGCCACCCCGGCATCAGCGGGCGCATGTTCAGCGCCATGGGAAGGAACGGCGTGAACATACGCGCCATTGCGCAGGGCTCGTCGGAGAAGAATATCTCGGCCGTCATTTCCACGAAAGATGTGAAGAAGGCCATCAACGTACTCCACGAGGAATTCTTCGAAACAACTTACAAGCAGATCAATCTTTTCATTGTAGGAACGGGGAATGTCGGCGCCAAATTATTGGGACAGCTACAACAGCAACAGCAATTCCTCCAGCAGAAAATGCATGTGCAGGTCAGGATCGCTGGTCTCTCCAATAGCCGCAAGATG
>DATHKS010000598.1:0-3444 GCA_035488975.1 Chitinophagaceae bacterium
GTTGCGTGACCGGCAAACCAGTATCACAAGGCGGTGTGCGCGGCCGCAGGGAGGCTACGGGTCTCGGTGTATTCTTCGGACTCCGCGAAGTATGCAATATGGCGGATGCCATGCAGCGCCTGGGTCTCGCGGTGGGTGTGGAAGGAAAGAAGGTAGTAGTACAGGGATTGGGAAATGTGGGTTATCACAGCGCGAAATTCTTCCAGGATGCGGGTGCCATTATTGTCGGCCTCGCAGAATACGAAGGAGCGATCACCAATCCGAATGGACTTGATGTGGACGAAGTGTTCAATTACCGGAAGAAATCAGGTTCGATCCTGGATTTCCCCGGCGCCACTAACCTGGCAAAGAATACGGATGCATTGGAACTCGAATGCGATATCCTCATACCTGCTGCGCTTGAAAACGTGATCAATGGCGACAATGCCCAGCGGGTGAAGGCGAAAATCATAGGGGAAGCGGCCAATGGACCGTTAACACCCGATGCGGATGATATCCTGTCGAAGAAGGGCGTACTCGTGGTACCGGACATGTATCTCAATGCCGGTGGTGTTACGGTATCTTATTTCGAATGGCTGAAGAACCTGAGTCACGTGCGCTATGGACGCCTCGAGAAACGTTTCAACGAGAACATGAACGCGCATATCGTTGGTCAGATGGAAGGCCTGTCGGGAAAGAAAATGACGGAAAAGGAAAAGGAATACATCGTGCATGGTGCGGACGAAGTAGACCTGGTGTATAGCGGTCTCGAGGAAACGATGATCACTGCCACGCATGAGATCATGAATGAGTGGAAGAATAATCCTGCTATTCCAAATATGAGAACAGCCGCGTATGTTGTGGCGATTAATAAAGTGGCAACCAGCTATGCCGAACTTGGAATATTCCCATAATTGTTAATTACAAAAAAAATATTCTCCGAAAGAGTCCGGAGTCCTTCGGACAATATTCAATACGCAATGATCAATATTCAAGGGGCAGTCTGCTGACCGAAATCTCATTTCATCCAGTACATTTCTGGACGATGTGACTGATCAATCAGCGCGAGGGTCAACTTGAACATTGATTATTGCGTATTGAATATTTGTATTCGCCTTTTCCCGGCGATGTGAGCGTCTTACCTCTTCTGTAAAAGGTACTCCACCGCCAGCTCATATCCTTTCAGCCCCAGTCCAAAAATACTTCCCACCGCTTTACCACTCACGTGAGAGAATTTCCGGAAATCTTCCCGCTCGTGTACATTGGAGATATGCACCTCTACTACCGGGGCTTTGATAGCGGCAATGGCATCGCCGATAGCGACAGATGTATGTGTGTATCCGGCAGGGTTTAAGATAATGCCATCGCAGTCGAAGCCGATGCGCTGCAACTCATTCACGATCTCTCCCTCGACATTGCTTTGAAAATAGGCAAAGGTTATAGCGGGATACTTCTTCTTCAACTCATCGAAAAATTGGTCGAAGCTCATCGTTCCGTAAATATCCGTTTCCCTCTTCCCGAGAAGGTTGAGGTTGGGACCGTTTATGATGGAGAGGTTCATTGTCTTTTGAATTATAAATACGATTTGGTTAGTTGATAAGTTACTAAGTTGATAGGTTGATAAGCGTTATCAGCAATTTCCAATACTAAAGTACCCTTCGCCCAGCACGAAACCTATCAACTTATCAACTATCACTCTTGATCATTGAAATAAACTCATCAAACAAATACCTGCTATCATGTGGACCAGGTGTAGCCTCCGGGTGATACTGCACGGAAAAGGCCGGTTTTCCCTTCACCCTGATGCCTTCTATCGATTGATCGTTGAGGTTTACATGCGTCACTTCTATATGCTTCGCCTTCTTCACGGCCTCAGGATCCACGCCGAATCCATGATTCTGAGTGGTGATCTCCGATCTGCCCGTGACCAGGTTCTTCACCGGGTGGTTAAGTCCGCGGTGGCCGTGATGCATCTTAAAGGTCGGTATATCGTTAGCCAATGCGAGCAACTGGTGACCCAGGCAGATCCCGAACATCGGCTTCTCTTCCTTCAATATTTCCTTGAGTGTTGAAATCGCATAGTCCATCGGAGCCGGATCGCCGGGTCCATTGGATATAAAATACCCGTGCGGGCCGAACTTCCTGACCTCGGAAAGAGGCGTCTTGGCAGGGAATACCTTCACATGCGCACCCCGCTCTACCATACAATTCAGGATATTCTTTTTGACTCCGTAGTCCATCACGGCGATGCGCATGGCGGAAGACTTGTCACCCAGCTCATAGGCCTCCTTCGTACTCACTACCGAGGCTAGTTCGAGGCCGTCCATATCCGGGACTTCAGACAGTTGCTTCTTCAGAGTATCTATATCCGTCGTTTCAGAGGAGATGATACAATTCATGGCTCCCTTCGTACGGATATGGGCCACGAGAGCGCGGGTATCGATGCCCTCGATCGACACGATATTATTGGTCCGCAGGTAGTCACTCATCGAGCCTTGCGCGAGTTTCCTCGAGTACTGATCTTCCAGGTTGCGCCCGATCAATCCCCTTATCTTAACACTATCCGACTCAATGTCCAGGTCCTTTACGCCATAGTTGCCTATATGTGCCGCATTCATAATGAGTATCTGGCCGAAATAACTGGGATCGGTAAAGACCTCCTGGTAGCCGGTCATGCCGGTATTGAAACAGATTTCACCGGTAGCGGTTCCAATGGCGCCGAAGGCCATTCCATGCGCTACAGTTCCATCAGCGAGGACGAGGACAGCTGGAATTTCTTTTTTTGACATCGATTGAATTGTGTGTTTACCCGTTAAACAAATTCCGCAAAAGTAGCAATGAAAAAGTTGTCATCGGGCAAAAATATGTTACGAGTTTGTCCACAGCCTAAGTAGGCCGGTTTCTGAAGGGAGCAGCTCAGTCGTCAATCGTGAGTCGTCAATCGTGAATCGAGCACTCCGCCATTTAAAACTGTCGTTTCGTCATGAGAATTCCAAGGGTAAGGCGAGAGTCTTCAATTAAGAAACGTAAATCCTGTACGATAGTGTCTTCGATTCACGATTGACGACTCACGATTCACGTTCTCTTCCTCCTCAGCTTAAACTTCTCCCTGATCACATCCTGCACATTCACATGATTGATCTTGCTCTCTAGCCAGGAGATCACGTCGAGATAGGCAAACGCCCTCGTTTCGAGCGGGTTTCCTTCATATTTCTTGAGTTTATTCAGCAGCGAAGAAAACTCGGGCTTCAGCGCATGCGCCCCCAGCCGGAAGGATCGCCGGAGGAATGTAAACATCTCCTCCTCCACCTTGCTGAGATTCTCCATTTTCGCCATGTACCGGTACACCGACTTGATCAGGTATTCCAGCAACTCGAAATTCCCTAACTCATAATGTGCGATCAGGTGCAGCAGCCTCGCATAGCACTGCAGGTCGGTACGCAGATCACCTTTTTGATTGATGAT
>DATHKS010000599.1:0-6132 GCA_035488975.1 Chitinophagaceae bacterium
TACCTCAATTCATGAAGGAAGTAAGGGACATGGGCGTCGAGATCGTTGCTTCCATCGATGAGCTACTGTCAAAAACGGATGCCATTCTTCTCAATACCAATGATGGACGACTGCACCTGGAGCAGGCCTTGCCGGTATTGAAAGCCGGCAAGAGGATGTTCATCGATAAGCCGCTTGCGGCATCATTGCCTGATGTGCTTGCGATCTTCGCCGCCGCAGAGAAGTACCATTGCCCTGTTTTTTCCTCCTCCTCTCTGCGCTATATTGAAAATGCTTCCGGGATCGGGATGGATCAGATCGGGAAGATAATGGGTGCCGATACATACAGCCCTGCGACAATAGAAAAAACGCATCCCGATCTCTTCTGGTATGGCATACATGGCGTCGAACTTCTCTATACCGCAATGGGAACCGGCTGCAGCACCGTGGTTCGCATCAGCGAAAATGAAACGGATGTGGTAGTGGGTACCTGGAGGGATGGCCGACTGGGCACTTTTCGCGGTACCCGAACCGGTCCGCATGAGTATGGAGGTATCGTATTCGGAGAAAAAGGGATTGTCCGCCTGCAGCCGCCGAATGGATATGGATCCTTGTTGCAGAAAATAACAGGATTCTTCGATACCGGCATTCCTCCTGTTTCCCCCGCGGAAACGATAGAGATCTATACCTTCATGGAAGCGGCCGGTGAAAGCAAGCGACAGAATGGGCTGGCAGTTGGATTGACGGCAACCCTGGACAAGGCAAAGGCGCTCCATTCTCATTAGTAAGACCTCTTCATCAAATGAACGATATGAGCAAGCATGATATCTCCCGGCGGAAGTTCGTTGCTACCGGCGCCCTGGCAGTCTCCGGTCTCGCACTACACCTCCCCGGCCTTGACGCCCTGAAGAAAGACGATACTATCAGGATCGGCCTTATCGGCACCGGTTCGCGGGGTACCGGCCTGGCGGCCTTATTGAAGGAATTACCGGCGGCAAGTATCGTTGCCTGTTGCGATCCACTACCCCAGCACCTCGCGGAAGGAATGAAGCTGGCAGCGCCAAAGGCAAAGGCCTACAGCCACCATCGTCAACTGCTCGAAGATCCCAACGTCGATGCCGTTATCATTGCCACTCCTCTTCACACGCACTATTCGATAGCAGTGGATGCACTGGCCGCAGGCAAACATATCTATCTCGAAAAGTCGATGGCCTATGACATCCCACAATCACTAGAGCTCGTGAAGAAAGTAAGAGCCAGTTCCCTGGTCTTCCAGGTAGGGTATCAATATCGTTACTATGCTCTTTACAAACGCGTGAAGGAAGTAATAAAGGATAATTGGGCCGGAAAGATAACCGGCTTCGAGTGCCAGTACAATCAAAACTCCAATTGGCGACGGCCGAACGATGATCCGAAACTCGAACGCGCCATCAATTGGCGCATGTACCGTGAATATTGCGGCGGACCGTTATCGGAACTCTGCGCCCACCAGATCGATATGGTGAATTACCTGCTGGATGCACATCCTGTCAAAGCCATCGGCATCGCAGGCATCAACTACTGGAAGGATGGCCGGGATACATATGACAATATCCGAACAGTGTATGAATATCCGGGAGGCGTTCAATCCAGTGTTACCTCCATTCTCTCCAATGGATACAAGGATTACAATATCCGCATCCTCGGCGATAAGGCCACCATCGAGATCATGCGTGACAAAGCTTTTATTTATGCGGAACCCGTGAATATGAAAAAGGCAACGGTGGATGGTGTAACGGGGGCGACTGTGAAGGCATACGCGGCTGCACAGCCTTTGGAATACGGATCACCCGGGACCAATACCGTCGAGCCGACAATATACTCCCTTGCAGACTTCTTCGACTGCATCCGGAATAAAAGGAAGCCCGTCTCCAATGTCGAGACCGCGCATTATAGTTCAGTGTCTATTCTCCTGGGGAATATGGCAGCGGATAAGACAACGAGCGTGTTGTGGCTGGAAGAGTATAATGCTTCAACGTGAATCGTGAAACGTCAATCGTGAATTGAGCACTCTGATCGATTCGAATATACTTATTGCAGGGTGTTGTATTCACGATTGACGTTTCACGATTCACGTTTTACGCCGTTGTTGGTGTTCAAAATTCAGACTCTTGCCTTAAGTTACCTACACCAACAACACGAATGTAGCGCGCTGCACTACGCAGCCTTATGTCATTGCGCTTCCTTTATGTACACTCCTTTTAATTCGGTTGTCGGTGTGCCTTACTATTCCAATACTACGTTAATATTTGAACACCGACAACGGCGTAGTACTTATAGCAGAGTGTATTCACGACCTGCCTGCCGACAGGCAGGTTGACGTTTCACGATTCACGTTGCTCGCTTCTCCACCATCTGTTTCCTCTTGGTCCATTTCCCTATCGGCTCGCGTTGAAAAAGCGGGTTGCCTTTCTTATCGGCAAGCCCCGTTGATTTCAGCAACGCGCGGCTTATGCTTATCACCTTCTTATCCGTGGATGGCTTCATGGCCGTTGCATAGAATTTATTGAATGCGGCGATGCCTGCCTTGATGATGGCTAATTCTTTCCTATACTCCTTTTGCTTCCGGTAAATGATCATTAGCCGCTCATAGGCCTGTTCCTGCAAAGGATTTTTCTTTATTATTTTCTCATAGGCGTTAATAGCCTTGTCCGTTTCACCCGCCTTTTCCCATTCCAATCCCTTCGCCAGCCAATCGGCAAGCGTTTCCCCCTTGAATGGCTCTTCCCAGGCGTTATTGTGCACGACTTTCATCTATCGGATAGTATTTTGATAAGATCGCCTGGACCTTCTGCTTTAGGGAATCCGGGCAATTGGTATTAAAAAGTATATGAGTGGGCTTTACCTCGAAACGGTAGCACTGACTGGGCTTTATCCGCTGCCCGTCGATCTCTACCAGATCGCGGTCAAGCGCGATCAGTTCTGCATTTATCTTATCGATCAGTTCCTGTGATTGATCCATGGTGTTTTGGTGGTAAGGTTGTAAAAAGCGTGCCAGCAATATAATTTGGCAATTTGACAATTTGGTAATTTGATAATGATACGTGCTCAGATCAGCAATGACTAATGAATCATAGGATCATTATCAAATCACCAAATTGCCAAATTATCAAATTTTCTCCAATGCTTCAATCACCTTCTTCATATCAATCCCCTTCCCCAACACCGCCTTGAAGATATCGCCCTGCTCCTTTATCTTATCCATCGCATTGTGAATGGTGTAGTCCTGCATCGTCAGGCCCTTCTTAATTTCTTCCCAGGGCAACGGCATGGAAACCGTTGCACCAGGCTTGGGCCGCAGCGAGTAGGCAGCCGCAAGGGTCGCCTGCGGACGATTCTGCAGAAAGTCGATGTATATCTTCCCTCTCCTTGCCGCCGTGGCCCGCTCTATACTCGTAAACTTCGGCAACTGCTGTTGCACCAGCGATGCGATGAGCCGGCCGAATTCCTTCGAGGCCTCATACGTGTACTTCGCACCGAGAGGAATATAGATATGAAGTCCCGTTGAGCCGGACGTCTTGCAATAGCAATCCACACCGGCGGCATCGAGTACTTGCTTGGTGACCTGTGCCGTCTCGATCACATCATCGAATTTATTCTTATCAGGGTCGAGATCTATTATACACCAGTCCGGATTGTCGGGCGATTGCACCCGGCTGCTCCAGGGATTTATCTCGATGCATCCGAGAGATGCCATATAAAGCAGATCAGCCTCCTTTGTGGTCACCATGAAATTTTTCTTCTTCCCTTCAGTTGTATAGGGAAATGTGTCTATCCAGTCCGGAACCTTACCCGTTACATCCTTTTGATAGAAACTCTCGCCATTGATGCCGTTAGGGTGCCGGTTGAGCGACATCGGCCGGTCCTTCAGGTACGGCACCATGTAGGGAGCCACCTGGTAGTAGTAGTTCAGCATGTCCCTCTTCGTCACCTTATCCTTCGGCCAGTATACCTTACTTAAGTTTGTAAACTTGAGCGAATGGCCCTGGATGGAACGCTCCTGCTGTTCATCGGTTGGATTCAACAATGTCTTCCTCTCCCCTTTTACCTGCCGGGTAATGATTTTCTTTTTATGCAATACCGATTCTTTGACAACTGCACGCGCCGGCTTCGCCTTCTCGGCCTTCACCTGTGTTGCCTTCTTATCCTCCCGCATCCCTTCAAAGGAAGGATGCCTCATCACGCCATCATCCGTCATCTCCGTGAACGATGCCTCGGCTACGAGTTTCGGATCGAGCCAGACGGCCTTCGCTGCAGGTGGGTCGGGCCGGAACCGGGAAGGCTTATTGATGTCGGGCTCCGTTTGAAATGGGCTTGTCTTTCGCACGAGTGGTTTGAACTGCTTCATCATTTCCCGCTGGATCTTTTCCGAGAAACCCGTACCGATCTTTCCGGTATAGATGAATTTACCCTTCTCGAACACACCCACGAGCAGTGAACTGAAGAGTTTTGAACTCCCCTCGTTGTTGGTATAGCCGCCAATCACAACCTCCTGTCGTTGCGCAACCTTTATCTTCAGCCATTCCTTTGAGCGAATGCCCGGAGAATAGGTGCTATCATTCTTCTTTGCCATGATGCCCTCCAGCTTCATCTTCTTCGCCACTTCGTAAAATTCAGTGCCGGTGGAATCGAAGATCTGACTGATATGGATCAATGGATGTTCGGGAAGCAGTTCTTTGAGCTGTTCTCTTCGTTCTTCGAGCGGGAGATCCATCAACGAATAGCCATCATGCCAGAGCACATCAAATACATAGTACAACAACTGTCCATCCGCCTCGCTCCGCCAGTTCTGCAGGCTGCCGAAATGAGAGATGCCTTCTTCGTTAGTAACTATCACCTCGCCATCGAGTATGGCCTCGAGGTTTAATTCCTTCAATGCAGTGATGATTGGATAGAATTTTTCATTGAAGGATTTCTTATTGCGGGATTTGAGATCGGCCTTGCCATTGTGTAAAAATGCCAGCGCGCGGTAGCCATCCCATTTCACCTCATAAGACCAGCCCTCCTCATCAAAGGGCTTATCAACGAGCGTGGCCAGCATGGGAGAGAGAGTAGTCGTGTACCTCGCCTTTACACCGGTGGTCGCCGTCTTGATTTTCTTCTTCACCGGCCTGGTATTTTTCTTCGTTGTTGCCGGCTTATTGGACTTCCATACCTTATCGGGCTCCTTTCCCATTTGGGAAATGCTCTTGCCAGAAACGACCGACTTATCTTTTTTGGTTATATCCGTTTTCTTCGCATACTTGTCCTTCACCTTCATGAGCAGCCAGGAGTTCTCTCCCTGGTAGGATGACTTCACGAGCGCGAAGTTGCCCTTTAATTTTTCTCCTTTCAATGTGACAATGAGTTTGCCTTTATGCAACTGGCGCAGGAGATCCTTCTCCATTTTCCGGCGATCGCTGAATTCACCCTCGGCAGCAACATACGTTCCCTCATCCCACACGATCACCGTTCCTCCACCATATTGTCCCTTGGGAATGATGCCTTCGAAATTCCGGTAGTCGAACGGGTGGTCCTCCACCATCATCGCCAGTCTTTTGATCTCGGGGTCGGTTGAAGGTCCTTTGGGAACTGCCCAACTCTTCAACACTCCTTCCATCTCCAGGCGGAAGTCATAATGAAGATGAGAGGCATCATGCTTTTGGATAACGAAGCGTAGTTCGCCCCGCGTGGACTTGCCGCCGCGCGGCTCCGGAGTTTTGCTGAAGGATCTTTTCTTGCGATAGGTTGCCAGGCTCATATTAACCTCCGATTTCTTCCTGTAAAAATGCCTTTATCAGTGCCGACCACTGCATTTCCGAAAAACCGGCAAACGCGCCGAGCGCTACAACGGAGTTCCTGATATTATCGACTACATGATCAGTGGATGCATTAACCCGTTCGTTCCTTCCATAGTAGGAAGCGGTAACCGTATTGCCCACGCGCCGGATGATAAAAGAGGAGGTAGCATCCGAATCGAGAAAATGAGCGGTGCCATTCTTTTCATTTCCCGGTTCGGCGCTTGCGCGAAGTTTCATGCCCATGCTTTCTTCTTCGGCATTTGAATTGGTGTCGTCATCTATCAATTCCACCTGCACCCAATCGTATCCATTACCTGAGGAAGGGCCGGGACCC
>DATHKS010000600.1:0-2081 GCA_035488975.1 Chitinophagaceae bacterium
CATCGCGCCGCTGTTATTTGCATACGGACATCATTACACCGAGATTAAATTCAAGGAACGCGCGCTGGATTGGCTGGAACAAGCCGCTGCCGAACACAACAGAATAACCGCCGGCTTCGAAACCCTGGCTATCGCGAACAAGACCGCCCGCGACTCACAGGCACTACTGGAACTTAAGAATGAATATTGCAACCAGCGGCGCTGCCTCGATTGTGTGGTGGGCAACAAACTACTGAAGAGAGAATGATCCTATCTCTGTCTGCCATATATGCTATAGCCCGCACCAGGTATTTGGCTAACGAGCCTCAAACTATCCTGCGACAGTTCGATGGACAGGGTAGCTTCGTCATTGGCTTTCTTCAATGTCCATTCGTGGCCATTGGCCTTGACCAGGTAGATCCCCTTTTCAATTACCTCGCCATTGCGGGTATAGGTAAAAATATGGTTGGCCTTGAATGTCAGAAGATATTCTTCGCCCGGGGCAGGATAACTAGCATACGAAAGTCCACCAGGAGCCGTCAGCGGCACCGATCTCACCCATTTCCAGCTTCCGTCCTGTAGATTCTTATCCTGGTGGATATCATCTTTCGTACAGGAAACAACGATGAGAAGTAAGAACAGGAGGGGTAGAAGGAAGGCGCGCATGTTTTAGTTTTCATAGTTGACATGAGGGAACCCGACTTCGTTGCATCAATGGCGAGATTTTCACACCGTGCCCCATTCCTCTGAAATTCAAAAGTCAAAATTCAAAAGTCAAAAACTTCAGTCGAAAAGGACTAAATCCCAATAGTTCACTTCTGCTGAAGCCTAATTCCTAATCCCCAATTCCTTATTCCACATTCACTACTCCTTCGCACATCACGCCATCATTGGCACATTATCAAATTGCCAAATTATCAAATTTTATTTCTTGACGATCGTCTTCGATACATTATTCTTATTAGTAAGTAAATGGATGATGTATATATCCGGTTGTATCTTGTCAAGGACCATTACTTCCACCTGGTGACTTCCCTCCCTGATCGCATAGCGGATATTGATATTGTGCCCGGCCACATCCGTCAACATCACCTTTTGCAATATGGATCCTGCGGCATAATCTATAAGGAACCTGTTGTCGAAAGGAACGGGAT
The DNA here is from genome assembly GCA_035488975.1 of Chitinophagaceae bacterium. Classification (GTDB taxonomy): domain Bacteria; phylum Bacteroidota; class Bacteroidia; order Chitinophagales; family Chitinophagaceae; genus DATHKS01. Next base: position 1,134 of record DATHKS010000600.1, read on the forward strand.
AGGTCATGAAGCTCGTAAGTTTCCCCGCGATCGCCTTAACGGCCTTGCTGATCACCTCGTAGCCTGTTGAGGGGTTGAAGTATCTGATCATATAATAATTGTTTCCCTTGAAAGGATTTTTATCTGTCATAGTGAAATGGATATTATCCCCATTAGCCCGGATGCTATCGAGGGGACGATAGCTGATGCCATCGGCGGAACGAAGAATGGAAAACATATTGCCGGGTACCACGGATCTTGCATCCCAGTCGAGGCTGATTGTGCCGGAAGCAGTGGCAGTCGCAGACACGGAACTAAACTGCACCTCCAGCACGGTTATCGCGAGACAGGCCGCACAGTTCGTGAATATCCGCGCCGCGCCCCAGTTGTTGGGGAGACAGCCGAAGGCGATGCAACCCGCATCTGAAGTATGCGTACTCCCGAGGCAGGTATACAGGTCGTGGCTGCTCGTAAGACGATTGAAGAATTGAGAATACTGGTACACATTCACGCAGGCGCTTCCCACAGGTACCACATACGCGTCGGCAACCTTATTGATAAGCACGGCCATTCTCGTAGAAGATCCATTGCCGAGACAGACACTGCTGGCGGCAGACTGGTTATCGGTGATAATGCCCCAGCATTCGGCCGTGCCATTATTCACGAACCACGAATTGGGATTGCCGATCACGAGATATTGATTGGACATCCTGAAGACGGACGTGCTCGTGGCATTGATGATCTTGTTGGGCTTGAGAACGGTTGCCCCGTTGTCAAGGGAAAGATTACGTTGAATCTCACAGGTCCCATAATTGTAGATGGAGCAGTTGCCGCGGAAGATGAGCCCTTCGCCGATGCCGGAGCCAATAACAAAACGCCCACCCGGACGGATGAAGACGGTGCCGGTCTCCATGTAGAATTTATCGACCGTCAGGTTGCCGCACACCACCAATGTTCCGCCTTTCAATG